>NZ_PJND01000007.1:2100000-2206252 GCF_002846575.1 Flavobacterium lindanitolerans | reverse complement strand
CGCGGAGCGGCTGCAAAGGTAACACTCTTTTCGAGTCCCGCAAGCCTTTTCGGAAAAAAAATTTTATTTTTTTTGCCGGAGGCCTTACCGTTTTTACGGACGGCAAAGATATGGACCTTTTCCGTTTCACGCAAGCTTTTCGGGAAAATTTTTTTCCTGAAAGCCGGTATCGCATTTTCCCTATGAACGTTGCCCTGATTGCGGGTGCAAAAGTAAAAACCTTTTTTGAAACTCGCAAATTTATTTTTGGAAAAATTTATCCCTTTTTTAAACCTGCTTCCTGCCAGTATTTACCTATGAACTTCGCCTTTATTGCGGGTGCAAAAGTAGCACCTTTTTCCGCTTCCGCAAGCTTTATCGTAACTTTTTTTCAAACTTTTTTGCAAGGCACTGGAAAACAGAAGCCTATAGCCTAACTTTTTTGAGATTTTTCAAGGACGAAGTTCCAAACTTAGTAAAAGCATGGGCGATCAATTACAAACAGGACTATTTTAATAGAAAATTAAGTGAATTGACATACCTACTATATTATGCAATACAGATAAAATCTTCTGAAAGCAATAAAAAAGGTAGCTTTAAAAAGCTACCTTCTTCTATTTTGATTGTAAAAACCATTTTATGTTTTCGATTTCGCTACTTTTTCATTCCATGATTTAGCTAATTCCTGGTAATTAATATTGATCCCCGGGTTTTGTTTCGGGAGTCTGCCTTCTTCAAAAGCCCTTACTAATATGGTTTCAATTAGAAAATCTTCCGGTACATTATACGGATTGTATTGTGCTTTTAAGTTTATACTAAAAACGCGAGCGGTCTTATTGGCCCAAAATGCCTTCCATCCGCTTTTTTGCTCCTTAATTAAATCAAAAGTGGTAGACCCCGTTTGCCTATGGATTAACTTTACGAGAATTTGTCCATCTCTATTGGACAATTTCTTCAGCTGTCCTTCGAATTCATTCACGAGATATTTTTCTACAATCTTAAAGTACTTCTTCTTTTCTTTTTCGGTCTTTAGTTTAGCCATTCCCTTTTCTAACGCAACCAACCTTTCGGCTGTAGCCTTTGCATAAGGATATACGCGTTGTACTCTTCTTTGCAAAATCAGGAAATTCTTTTTACTTTCTTCATCAATCTCTCCTTTTAATATGAGTACTTCATCCAGCTGGACTACCTTAATTGTATCTGGCTGATTCAGGTACTCGTCATTTTTATCTACCTGTGCATTTAATGTATTAGATAAAAGGAAGAGTAAAAAGAAATAGTTTATAGTTTTCATTAAGTTTGATTTGTTATGTAAAATTATATAATATATGGATAACTGTAATTTCAAATTTATATTTTAGCCAAAAAATAATCATATGGCATCAAAATCTATACTCAAAAAGTCTTCACTTGATTTTCTGAAAAACTATCTGAACAATGCGTCACCTACCGGATATGAATCCGGAGGCCAAAAAATCTGGATGGACTATCTAAAACCATACGTCGATACTTTTATTACGGATACCTACGGAACTGCTGTTGGTGTCATCAACCCTGAAGCGAACTATAAGGTCGTTATCGAGGGGCATGCCGATGAGATTTCGTGGTATGTTAATTATATTACTGAAAACGGTTTAATTTATGTAATCCGAAATGGCGGTTCGGACCACATGATTGCTCCTTCAAAACGCGTCAATATTCATACCAAAAACGGAATTGTAAAAGGTGTTTTTGGTTGGCCGGCTATCCATACCCGAAATCGCGGCAAAGAAGAAGGCGCCAGAATTGATAATATTTTTATTGATTGTGGTTGCGAAACAAAAGAAGAGGTTGAAAAACTTGGCGTTCATGTTGGGTGTGTTATTACTTATCCGGACGATTTCATGGTTCTGAATGAAAACAAATTCGTTTGCAGGGCTATCGACAACCGAATTGGCGGCTTTATGATTGCTGAAGTTGCCCGACTGCTTCACGAGAATAAAAAGAAACTGCCTTTTGGACTATACATTACCAATTCCGTTCAGGAAGAAGTAGGCTTGCGCGGTGCTGAAATGATTACCAAAACCATCAGGCCTAATGTTGCCATAGTTACGGACGTTTGCCATGATTCGACTACTCCAATGATTGATAAAAAAATTGAAGGTGATACTCAAATTGGCAAAGGACCGGTTGTGACTTATGCTCCGGCCGTTCAAAACAATCTTAGGGAATTAATCCTGGATACGGCAGAAGAAAAGAAAATCCCGTTCCAGAGATTGGCTTCTTCAAGAGTTACAGGAACCGATACTGATGCTTTTGCCTACAGTAATGGTGGTGTTGCTTCGGCATTAATCTCTTTGCCTCTTCGTTATATGCATACAACAGTTGAAATGGTTCATCGTGATGATGTAGAAAATGTGATAAAACTGATTTACGAATCTTTGCTTAAAATTAAAAACGAAGAAACATTTACCTACTTTGGTAAATAACACCTTAATATTACTATAGGTATAAAAACAAAAGTCCCGTTATTGATGAGATAACGGGACTTTATTTTGATTGATGATTTCTTATGCTTTTTTATGCGCTTTTATAAGTTCAGCTGCTTCAGTGGCATTTGATAGCTCAGCATGTTTTAATGCTGTAAATCCTTTTTCATCTTTTGTGTTTACCTTCGCTCCGCTTTCCAAAAGTAATTTTACGATTTCTACCTTATTGTAGCGTGCAGCAAACATTAATGGTGTCATTCCATTTGAAGTAGCATTGACATCTGTACCGAATTCTATCATTCTTTTTACAGTTTCAACATCTCCTTTAGCGATAGCCTGACAAAAAGGACTTACGTTTTTAGCTTTTACAACAACAGTGTTTTCTGTTAGGGAATTAGTGTTAGCTGCAATAGCAACATTTCCAAATGCAAGTAATGCAATTCCTAAGTAAACGATTGATTTTTTCATGATGATTGTGTTTTAAATTATTTTTTGATTTGATTGTTACTTAATAGACGACTGTTTTTTTCTTTTGTTACAGTATTTTATTTTTCTAACATAACTTTAACATTTAGCGTTTTATGTTCCCTGTTACTTTCATACTACAAAGAACAAAAAAACCACGCAGAGCGTGGTTATCAGATAATTATGATTGTGTTAGATTATTTATTCAGAAATTCAAGCACATTTTTTTCGATACGCTCATGAATATTGGAGATATCTGCTTTAAAAAACTGTTCTCCTAAAATGTTTTCATAAAGTTCAATGTATCTTTCAGAAACTGATTCTACATATTCTTCTGTCATTTCCGGAATCTGCTGCCCTTCCTTACCCTGAAAGCCATTAGCAATAAGCCATTGTCTCACGAATTCTTTTGACAGCTGTTTTTGGGATTCTCCTCTCTCCTGTCTTTCTTCATAACCTTCTTTATAAAAATATCTTGAAGAATCAGGTGTATTGATTTCATCAATCAAAACGATTTTTCCATCTTTTGTTTTACCAAATTCATATTTTGTATCAACCAGAATCAAACCTCTGTCGGCTGCAATCTGCGTACCTTTATTATAAAGCACTTTTGTATAGTTTTCCAATACTTCATAATCTTCTTCAGATACGATTCCTTTTTCTAAAATTGCCTCTCTTGAAATATCCTCATCATGCTCTCCGTTATCTGCCTTGGTTGTGGGTGTGATAATTGGTTCCGGGAATTTATCATTTTCTTTCATCCCATCAGGCATTGCAACACCGCAGATTTCTCTTTTGCCGGCAGCGTATTCTCTTGCAGCATGGCCTGACAGGTAACCACGTATAACCATTTCTACTTTAAACGGTTCGCATAAATGGCCAACGGCTACGTTTGGGTCCGGTGATGCAATGAGCCAATTCGGAACAAGATGTGAGGTCATTTCCATGAATCGGGTTGCAATCTGGTTTAATATTTGTCCTTTATAGGGAATTCCTTTGGGTAAAACCACATCAAAAGCAGAAAGCCTGTCAGTAGCAATCATCACCAAAAGTTCGTCATTAATATTATACACTTCACGAACTTTTCCTCTGTAAACAGATTTCTGTTTCGGAAAATTAAAATTGGTAGTAGTTATTGTGTTGTTCATTTCTATGGTTGTTGTGTTGTTTGTAAAGATGCAAAAGTAATTCGTTTGGCAGAGATACACAAAAGAAAAGGCTCGAAATAATACCTATTAATTAGTACTTCCGAGCCTTATTCATTTTAATAATTGTTTTAAAACAACTGGTTATTTTTTACTATTTTATATGTTTCTGTTTTAGCCTGTTGTAAGACCAAAAACATGAACCTGTTGTATTATCCTTTAATTTAATTATATGCTGCTATTCTCAATCGTGGTTTTCAATTTTTTTATAGGCTTCTATTACTTTCTTAACCAGTCTGTGACGTACAATATCCTTATCATCAAGATAGATGATTCCTATTCCGTCAATATCTTTTAGCACCAGTAAAGCTTCTTTTAATCCTGAAATTGTCCTTCTTGGCAAATCAACCTGTCCCGGGTCGCCCGTTATCATGAATTTGGCATTTTTCCCCATACGGGTCAGGAACATTTTCATTTGTGAATGTGTTGTATTCTGAGCCTCGTCAAGAATAACAAATGCATTATCAAGCGTACGTCCACGCATGAATGCCAATGGTGCTATTTGTATGATTCCTTTTGTGATATAGTCTTCCAGTTTTTCATTGGGCAGCATGTCACGAAGGGCATCATAAAGTGGCTGCATATACGGGTCCAGTTTTTCTTTCATATCACCGGGAAGGAATCCCAGATTTTCTCCGGCTTCTACCGCAGGACGCGTAAGTATAATCCTTTTGACCTGCTTCTCTTTTAACGCTTTTACAGCCATTGCCACACCTGTATAGGTTTTTCCGGTTCCGGCGGGACCAACGGCAAAAACCATATCGTTTTTGTTTACGGTATCTACAAGCAACTGCTGGTTTGGCGTCATTGCCTTGATTATTTTTCCACCTACACCATGTACCAGAATTTTGTCATGGTCTGCCATTCTTTCCACCTGTTGGCTACCACCCTCAATAACTCTTTCAATAACATTATCGTCAATATTATTATAGCGTGAAAAATGGAGCATCAGGCGCTGGAAGCGGTTTTCAAACTCGTCTAAAACTTCTTTTTCTCCAAAAGCTTTAATCGTAGTTCCTCTGGCAACAATTTTTAGTTTAGGGTAGTATTTCCTAATAGTTTCAAGATGAGAATCTTGGGCGCCCCAAAAATCTTTTGGCGCAATATCTACGAGTTCGATTGTTCTTTCGTTCAAAAGCTATAGTATTAAATTAAAAATTATCTGGCTATTTTGTTAGCTTTGCATATCTCAAATTTAATAAAAATTTAGGCGCCCCGGCGTTAATGTTATAAACAATTTTATGTCAATAATTACCCTTACGACCGATTTTGGATGCAAAGACCACTTTGTCGGATCTTTAAAGGGTAAAATTTATTCTGAATATCCGGAAGCGAGGATTGTAGACATTTCACATGAAATTGATTTGTTTAATGTTTCTGAAGCCAGTTATATTGTTGGTGCTTCTTATTCCAGCTTTCCAAAAGGAACCGTACATATTATAGGTGTAGATTCTGAACTGCATCCCGAAACGCAGCATATTGCAATGCAATGGAACGACCAGTATTTTATCTGTGCTGACAATGGAATATTGAGCCTTTTGATTCAAAAAATCATTCCGCAGAAAATTGTATCTATTAATATACACGACCGACTGGGAATCAATGCAACGGCTATGGACGTTTTTGTAACCGTGGCCTGTCATTTAGCACGGGGCGGATTGCTAAATGTTATAGGAAAGGAGATTACTAAAATAAAAGAAGTCACTGAATTGCAGGCTGTGGTTAGTCAGGACAATAATAGTATTAAAGGCTATGCTATCTATATTGACCATTTTGGAAATGTGGTGACTAATATTTCCAAGCAGCTTTTCACTAAAATAGGAAAAGGCAGGAAATATGAAGTCAGCTTTAAGAATTATAAATTAAGGACCATTCTTCCTAATTATTCATCGATTGTTAATTTTGAGCAGAATTCCATTAAATTTTATGAAGGAAAGGAGTTGGCTATTTTCAATGAGGCGGGATTTTTAGAAATCGCAATCTACCGTAGCAATCCTAATTCTGTTGGAGGTGCCTCAAGCCTGTTGGGATTAAAGTACCGCGATTTCGTAAGTATTAATTTTATTTAGCTTTATATATTGGGCTTTAAGCTTTAGGCTGTAAGCAGTAGGGTTTCTGCAATAGACAAATCACAAATCTAAAATCATAAATCACAAATTTACCTATCATAAAACTATGTTTGTACGAATTGTAAAACTGTCATTCCACGAAAAAAACATTCCTGCCTTTTTAGAAAATTTCGAATTGATGAAAGAAAAAATACGAAATGCGCCCGGAAATCGTTTCTTAGAATTGTATCAGGACAAAAATAACAAGTGTGTATTTTTCACCTACAGTTATTGGGAAACAGAAGAAGATTTAGAAAACTACAGGAAGTCGGCGCTTTTTGACGATATCTGGACGTTTACCAAAAAATTATTTAATGATAAGCCCGAAGCGTGGAGCGTGGATAAGCTTGTGACGCTTGAATAATTTTGGATTTATGATTTGAGATTTAAGATTTAAGATTTTTGGTGTAACTTGCCCCGTTATCAGGATGGCAGATGGCAGAAATCAGAAATCAGAAATCAGAAATTTGAAATTTGAAATCAACTATACACTATACATTATCAACTATCAATTATAAATGAAATCAATATTACTACGAGAAATCAAATCCTTTTTCGGTTCGCCGATTGGTTATTTGGTGATTGCTATTTTTCTGCTGCTCAACGGACTATTCCTTTGGGTTTTTGAAGGCGATTTTAACATTCCCAATTCCGGATTTGCCGATTTGAGCCCGTTTTTTACATTGGCACCCTGGATTTTGATTTTCCTTATTCCGGCAGTAACAATGCGAAGCTTTTCGGATGAAAAAAAACAGGGAACTATTGAATTGCTTTTTACCAAACCATTAGGCATCTGGGAAATCATCAACGGTAAATTCTTTGGTGCTTTCCTATTAATTGTAATTGCCATCATTCCTACTCTTATATATGTGTTGGTTGTTTCCAATCTTGGAAATCCTGAAGGAAATTTGGATTTTGGAAGTACTTTGGGTTCCTACTTCGGATTACTTTTCCTGATTGCTTCCTATACAGCTATCGGGATTTTTACTTCAACACTTTCAGAAAACCAAATTGTAGCCTTTATCCTTTCGGTACTTTTGTGCTTTGTATTCTACTTTGGTTTTGACGGCATTTCAACTTATGCAGAAAGCTTTGACCTTATAGTAGCTTCTATAGGCATGGATTATCATTTCAAAAGCATGAGCCGTGGCGTATTGGACACACGGGATATTATTTATTTCATAAGCATTACGATATTGTTTTTATCGCTTACCGCTTTTAAACTTAAATCTTTGAAATCCTAATGAAAGCGTCTAAGAAACAAAGCCTGAAGCAGCTCAGCATCGTTATCATTTTACTGATTGCAGCAAACATTGCCGGTAATTTCTTTTTTAAGCGTTTCGACCTTACAAAAGATAAGCGTTATACCTTGTCGAAAAGTACGCTTGACATGATTAAAAAGGTAGACAAGCCTCTTTATATTGACGTATTTCTTGACGGACAATTTCCACCCGAATTCAAACGACTGGAGGGAGAAACCAGACAAATGCTGGAAGAATTCAGGGCTTACAACTCCAATATCATTTTTAATTTCACAGACCCGTTGGCTGATGAGTCAAAGGCAGAACAATTTGTATCTGAATTGAACGGGCTTGGGTTTACTCCTACCAATATCCAGAGCAATAAAAACGGAAAAAAATCTATGATTCAGGTCTTTCCGTGGGCCATTGCCAATTATGGTACAAAATCAGTTCGCGTTCCTTTGCTGGTTAATAATTTTGGTAATAATGCCGATGAAAATATCAGCAAATCAGTACAGTTGCTGGAATTTGCTTTTGCAGATGCGCTTACAAAACTGGCCGTAACCGAAAAGAAAAAGATTGCCGTAATGAAAGGAAACGGCGAACTTAATGACAAATATCTGGCAGATTTTGTCCTTAATTTAAAAGAATATTACCTGATTGGAGAATTCAATCTGGATTCGCTGGCCAATGACCCTAACAAAACAATGCAGAATCTGTCTCATTTTGATGCTGCAATCATTGCCAAACCAACGGAAGCTTTTACCGATTCTGAAAAATATATTCTGGACCAATATGTCATGAACGGCGGTAAGACGCTTTGGCTTATTGATAAGGTTGCGGCCGATATTGACAACCTACAGAACGAATCACAGTCGGCTATGGCTCTTCCTCTGGAATTAAATCTTGATGATATGTTCTTTAAATACGGTATCCGTATTAACTATAATCTTGTAGAGGATTTATTGTCAACACCAATTACGGCACGTTCTGAAAACGGCGATTTCCCTATTGACTGGCTGTATTCTCCAATTGTAAAATCGGCCGAAAACCATCCGATAAATAAAAATGTCAATCTGGTTAAATTAGAATTTGCCAATCAGATTGATACCTTAAAAAACAATATCAAAAAAACAGTACTTTTAAAAAGTTCGCCCCAATCTAAAGTGGTAGGAACTCCTGTAGAAATCAGCCTGCACCAGTTTATGGACGAATTGAACGAAGCCCAATATTCCAAAGGAAACCAAACATTAGGAGTGTTACTGGAAGGAAAATTTACTTCTGCTTTTAAAAACCGTGTGAAGCCTTTTAAAGCGAATCAGGGACTTGATGAAGGAAAAGCCAATAAAATGATTGTGATTGCCGATGGTGATATCATTAATTACACCTACGTCAACAAAAAGCCATTGATGAACGGAATTGACCAATGGACACAGCAGGTTTATGGCAATAAAGATTTCCTGATGAATGCTGTTAATTACTTGCTTGATGATACGGGACTTATCAACATACGAGGCAAAAATGTAGAGCTTGCATTGCTGGATGAGAAAAAAGTTTCAGAGAATTATACCTTTACCCAATTCCTAACTGTTGGATTACCAATCCTCATTCTTGCTATTTTCGGGTTAGTGTTTACCTACCTGAGAAGGCGGGCTTATAGCAAATAATGTTAATAAATTGGTTTTGTTTTAGAATTAGTTTAAGATATATTTGTGCAATGTAAAATATTTGTAGTTTTACAATCCTTATTAAATAAAAGACGAAAATGAAGTTTATAGTATCGAGTTCCTACTTATTAAAACAACTGCAGGTTTTAGGAAGCGTTATCAATAGCAGCAATACTTTGCCAATTCTGGATAATTTCCTTTTTGAATTGGATAACAAACAATTGACCGTTTCTGCATCTGATTTGGAAACCACCATGTCTGCTACTTTAGAAATTGATTCTACAAGTACCGGAAGCGTTGCCGTTCCTGCAAAACTGCTTTTGGAAATCTTAAAGACTTTCCCGGAGCAACCACTTACTTTTACTGTAGAGGAAAACAGTACTATTGAAATCAGTTCCAATTCCGGTAAATATGCTCTGGCGTATGCTCCGGGTGAAGAATTCCCAAAATCTGTAAATCTTGATGACCCGTCTTCTACCATAGTTCCTGCCGGAGTTTTGGCTACGGCGGTAAGTAAAACTATTTTTGCTGCCGGAAACGACGATTTACGTCCGGTAATGTCGGGAGTGTTTTTCCAATTCTCACCGGAAGGACTTACGTTTGTGGCAACTGATGCGCACAAATTGGTAAAATATGCGAGAACCGATGTAAAAGCCTCACAGGTGGCAGATTTTATTATGCCAAAGAAACCTTTGACTATCTTAAAAAATATCCTTGGAACTTCTGAAGCTGAAGTGACAATCGAATATAACGATTCCAATGCTACGTTTTCTTTTGACAACTACGTTTTGACCTGCCGATTGATTGACGGAAAATATCCAAATTATGAGGCTGTAATTCCAAAAGAAAACCCAAACAAGCTGATGATTGACCGTTCACAATTTCTAAGTTCGGTTCGTCGTGTTGCTATCTTCTCTAATAAGACAACGCACCAAATCCGTTTAAAAATTGCCGGTGCCGAATTGAATATTTCTGCAGAAGATATTGATTACTCAAACAAGGCTGAAGAACGTTTGACCTGCGACTATCAGGGTGACGATATGCAGATTGGATTCAATTCCCGTTTCTTAACTGAAATGCTGACCAATCTTCAATCTGACGAAATCATGTTGGAAATGTCCTTGCCAAACAGAGCCGGAATTCTGACTCCTGTTGACGGACTCGAAGATGGTGAAACCGTTACGATGCTTGTTATGCCGGTAATGCTTAATAACTAAAATCTTTTCAATGGCTCGTTCAATCATTAAAATAGTTCCTTTTCTCGCACTATTTCTGTTGCTTTCCTGTTCTGACGATGACGGAAGAAAATTAGGTGAAAATGGTTTTACTTTTAATGGTGGCTTTCACGTATTGAATAATGCGTTTGTTACTGACGAAAATATTATAGATGAGACTCCGGGTCCTATTTCTATTGTACTTTCGAATGTAAACCTGAACGATTCAACCGCAGTGTCCAACATCAGCAAAATTTATTTTGATTTTAACGGTGTCAATCTGGAAGCCGGAACTATAACCGATATTCCTAATTATTCTATACAAACCGGCGGTGCCTATGTACAGAATGCAGAGGATGAGAATTACACTTATGTTGACGGTACTTTTTTGCTGAAAAGCTCTGAAGCAGGGCTTAATGCTACCGAAAAGACGGTTACGATTAATTCTGTATCTGAAAACAAAATTGATTTGACTTTCCAATTTACCCGAACAGATGGGCAAACCTTTAGCGGAAAGTATAACGGATTATTTACTGACCTGAGCAGTAATGAATAAGCTATAACCAACCCTTTATACCAAAATGCCGTAGACTCTCTCTGAGCTACGGCTTTTTTTTAGTTGATAGTGATTAGTGGAAAGTGGATAGTGTCTAGATAATAGTTGATAGTTGATAATGGTTAGTCGATAGTGACTATTGTGAGGTTTAGCACCAAATAAGCATATATAAAAATCACTTTCAATAACTTATTCCTTTCACCTACCAAAAAGCATAAACTTAGAACCTCAGAACCTTAGCCTCTTAGCAACTTATTTATTACTTATCCTAATGAGCTTCTTATTCACAAATTCTTCAATTCCCAATTCAGAAAGTTCACGTCCGTAACCTGAACGTTTGGTTCCACCAAAAGGCAGATCCGGGCGGGATGCCACATGCTCATTGATGAATACCATTCCGGTTTCAATCTGGCTTGCTACTTCAACAGCTCTGTCAATATTTTCACTGAAAACAGAACCACCCAAACCAAAAGTAGAATCATTGGCCAGAGCTATGGCTTCTTTTTCGTCTTTTACTTTATAGAATGAGGCGACAGGTCCAAAAATCTCTTCATGATAGGCTACCATGCCTGGTTTGATATCTGTCAATATTGTCGGTTCGTAAAAAGCTCCTTCCCTATCGATTCTTTTACCTCCCAGGACTAGTTTTGCTCCTGACTTTACCGTGTCGTTTACCTGTTTTTCTATTTTTTGGGCTGCTTCCTCACTACTTAATGGACCTACTTCTGTATCTCTTTCCATAGGGTCACCTACTTTTAATCCGGTAACTTTTTCTTTAAATTTTTCCAGAAATTCATCAGCAATTTTCCCAACGGCTATAATCCTTTTTGAGGAAGTACAGGCCTGTCCCATATTTCCGAAACGACCTTTTACCGCATTTTTTACCGCTTTTTCCAAATCGGCATCTTCCAAGATGATAAACGGGTCGCTTCCGCCCAATTCCAAAACTGATTTTTTTAAATTTTTTCCGGCTGCTTCTGCCAGACTGGCTCCTGCCTTTTCACTTCCGGTAAGCGACAAACCAACTATTCTTGGGTCTTCTGCCAGCTTGGCAATTCTTGAACTGGAAAGGAATAGATTGGTATAGATTCCATCTTCTGCTCCGGCTTCCCTAAAAATTTCTTCGATGGCAGCGGCACATTGCGGTACATTAGAAGCGTGTTTGACCATGATTACGTTACCAGCCATAATATTTGGCGCAGCAACTCTGGCTACCTGATTATACGGATAATTCCACGGTTCAACCGCCAGTATAATCCCGATTGGTGTGTATCGGACAAATGCTTTTCCGTCTTTTATTTCTATGGGCTTATCTTCTAAAAAATCAGCCGCATTTTTCGCATAATATTCATAGACCGAAGCACACATTTCAACTTCAGCTTCACTTTGGGCAATTAGTTTTCCCATTTCCAATGTAATCAACTTTGCCAGTTCTTCCTTCCTTTTTCTGAAGATGGAAGCAACATTCATTAAAAGTTCTGCCCGTTGTTTTATGGCAATGGTTTTCCATTTCTGATAAGTCTTATCTGCCTGAGCAATTTTCTTCTCCACCGCTTCTTCGGAAAACTCTTCAAAGGATTTGATTTCTTTATTGTTATAGGGATTGATTGTCTTAATAGCCATTTTTAAATGTTTTAGGAATATATAATTGTGCTTTACAAGCCGTTTTCATGAAGTGCCAGCATTGGTATTTCAATCTTATAGGAGATTTTCTGGGTAAGGCTGGATGTAAAAAGGTCTTCCCAAAATCCTCTTTTTTCTGTAAGCATGGTCAACAAATCGATATGCTGGTTATTGATAAAGTCCTGTATGGTTTCTTTGACATCATCATGAGGAATAACAAAAAACTGTACCGGCCAGGCACTGCATCTTTCTTCCCATGCTTTTATATCTTCGTCTGAAAGTGACGTAAATGATTTTTTAACATATAAGCTTTTTATGGTAGCGCCAAATTTTAAGGTAATTTCAACCAGACGTTGCAAAGCTTCAAAATCCTTTTCACGATATAAATTGGTAAAGGCAATGGTTTTTATTTTTTTGTATTTGGCCTCTACCGGAATGCTTAACACCGGAACCGTGAGTGAAGTAATGGCCTCGCCTGTCTGCGAACCAAAAAGCGAATCAAACCATCCGGAAACGCCACTTGTGCCCATAACCACCAGATTTATATTATGTTCCTGCACCACATCCTGCATGGCATAGGTCAGGTCGCCCGATTTGAGCAAATGTGACATCTGTATGTGTCCCATTCCGTTTTTCTCAGCAATCTGTTTCAAATGCGTAATATAATCTTTGAAATGTGACATCTGCTGTATTTCGAGCGTATCATACATTTCTTTAAAATTAATAGGTATTTCGGCACCATCAATAATTGGCATATCAAAAGTGTGGAGCAGGATGATTTCTGCTTCCAGCGAATCTGCCATTTTCAGCGCATATAGAAAAGCGTTGTCCGCAATTTCAGAAAAGTCGGTTGGAAAAAGGATTCGTTTCATTTTTCAGTTGTTTTGTATCTATAAAGTTACAAAAAAGTCCAACCCCAGGAAAATCACAGCGGCGAGTTTGCTTTTATTTAACATAGGCGCGTGGTTTTTGCTTATGGCAACTTTACTCTATCTTTGCACAAAATATATATTATGGTTTCACAAGATACTATCGTTGCCTTAGCTACCCCATCCGGAGCCGGAGCCATTGCCATTATCAGGGTTTCAGGAAAAGACGCCTTGACGATTGCGGCTTCCGTGTTTGAGTCGGTTTCAGGAAAAGACCTCCTCAAACAGAAGACACATACCATTCATCTGGGTCACATTATCGACGGCACGAAAGTATATGACCAGGTATTGCTTTCTATTTTTAAAGGCCCAAATTCCTATACAGGTGAAAATGTTGTGGAGATTTCATGTCATGGCTCTACCTACATCCAACAGCAGATTATCCAATTGCTGCTACGTAAAGGATGTAAAATGGCGGAACCGGGAGAATTTACGCTCAGGGCTTTTATCAATGGTAAATTAGACCTTTCACAGGCTGAAGCTGTAGCTGATTTGATTGCTTCAGAAAATGAGGCTTCGCACCAAATCGCCATGCAGCAAATGAGAGGTGGCTTTTCGAATGAAATTGCCAAACTGCGTGAAGAACTGCTGAATTTTGCTTCTCTTATTGAACTGGAATTGGATTTTGCTGAAGAGGATGTTGAATTTGCCGATAGAACGCAATTTTATGATTTATTGGAGCGTATCGAGTTTGTATTGAAACGTCTTATTGATTCGTTTGCCGTGGGTAATGTTATCAAAAACGGAATTCCGGTAGCTATTGTGGGTGAACCTAATGTGGGAAAATCTACGCTTTTGAATGCCTTATTAAATGAAGAACGTGCAATCGTTTCAGAGATTGCCGGAACCACACGCGATACGATTGAAGATGAATTAGTCATTAACGGTATCAGCTTTAGATTTATTGATACAGCCGGAATCCGTGAAACAAAAGATGTCGTAGAAAGTATCGGTATCAAAAAGACTTTTGAAAAAATAGAACAGGCACAGGTTATTGTTTATCTTTTGGACAGCTCGGGGATTTTAGATTTCAGATTTCAGACTTCAGATAGCAGCAAGTTAGATAATGTAAAGATTGAAGTTGAAAAGATAAGGAATCAGTTTCCGTTAAAGCCTTTGATTATTATTGGGAATAAGGCTGATACGCTAACCGAATCTCAAATCCAAAATCTTAAATCAGAAATCCCAGAAATTCTTTTAATTTCTGCTAAGGAGAACGTCAATATCGAAGCATTAAAAAACCAACTTCTTTCTTTTGTAAATACGGGTGCTTTGCGAAATAATGAAACGATTGTGACTAACACAAGGCACTATGATTCGTTATTAAAAGCGTTGGAAGAAATCCAAAAAGTAAAATTTGGGCTTCAATCTAATATTTCAAGTGATTTGATGGCTATTGATATCCGACAGGCTTTGTATTACTTTGGCGAGATTACAGGCCAGGTTACTAATGATGAATTGTTGGGGAATATTTTTGCGAATTTTTGTATCGGGAAATAGGAAGACATAAACACAAAACACCAACAGTTAAAAACCTATAAACACCGATTTAACTGGTTAATCTTTAGTTATCATTTTACATCTATTCCTACCCAAAAAATATTATGATTTAATAAAATTGATATACATTTGTAACCAGCATATTATAGTATATCAAAAATCAACCATGGAAAGAGACCAGGCAGAAGAATTACGCTCGTTACAGGACACACTTTATTTTATTGGAGGGAAATGGAGAATCCCAATTATAAACTCTATTTGTAATGGAAACAAGCGCTTTAAGGAAATCGAACGCAGTATTCCTGGCATCACAACCCGAATGCTTTCAAAGGAGTTGAAAGACATGGAAGTCAACAAACTGGTTAAAAGAACGGTTTATCCTGATATTCCGGTTTTGATTGAATATGAACCTACAGAACATTGTCGTTCGTTTGGAAACGTAATTGCCGAAATGATTAATTGGGGACGAAGCCACAGAGACATTGTCATGGAAAGAAAAAAATAAAAGGCGGAATCTAAAGATTCCGCCTTTTATTTTTATAGCATCATACCGCCATCTATGACAAATTCAGATCCGGTTATAAAAGTTGCCGCTTCGTCACTCAAATAAACAACTAATTTGGCCACATCTTCAGCAGTTCCCATTTTAGCCAACGGAATTTGGCCTATCATTCCATCGTGTAATTGATCAATTACGGTCTGATCAAGTCCGAACTTGTTCATTATTTCTGTTTTAGTAGGCCCCGGACTTACAGAATTTACACGAATTTTTCTTGGAGCCAATTCTAAAGCAGCAATCTTCATTATTGAGTTTAATGCCAATTTACTAGAAGCATAAATTGAACTATTTGGAATTGACATACTTGCACTGTTTGACGAAAGAAAAACTACAGAAGCTCCATCATTCAAATACGGAATGAATTTACTTAACATAAAATAAGCCCCTTTTAAATTTACATTCATCACGCTGTCATACTGTTCTTCTGTGGTCTGTTCAATAGACGTAAATGCACCAATGCCAGCATTTATAAAAAGTATATCTATCTTCCCAAATTGCTTTGATACATCGTTTACTAACGCCTCTGTATCCTGCAGTTTTCCCTGATCTGCAACACGACCTGAAACGTCCAGTTCAGCAGCTGCTTTTTCTACAGCATCTTTTCTTCTTCCGGTAATAATTACGGTTGCTCCTTTGGCAGCTAATTCTTTTGCAGTAGCATATCCAATCCCACTATTTCCACCTGTTACCAGTGCTATTTTTCCTTTAATTGTATTCATGATTTCTTTGTTTTAAATTTTAAACAAAACTAACAAATCACTGGTATACTTTTGTAAGCAGTATACTCAAGTATACTAAAATCGGTTTTATTTAACTCTATTTATCTATAAAATACAATCCTAACTAACTGCTATTTATTTATAAAAGAACGTTCAATCTTTCCGTTGTCCGTTTCGCTGCAAAAATTGTCTGCTTAACCTTATTTCTGGTTTCATAATGGGTATCAGTAAACCAACTTTGCGGTATTAAATAACTAAAAAACATAAAATCATGAATGCAAAAACAACAAAAATTATTTATTGGATTGGGGTCATATTAACTTCATTATGGTTTGGAACCAGCGGCTTATTTGAACTTACTAAAAATCCGTTGGTTTGGGTAATTACACAACAGTTAGGTTACCCTGCACATTTTATCTACATACTTGGAGTAATGAAAGTATCAGGAGTCATTACATTATTGATTCCGAATAAATTGTTACGATTGAAAGAATGGGTATTTGCCGGAGTCTTCTTTGACATCATCTTCGCTTTTTTTTCAAAACTTGCCGTTTTGGGATTCCCCGCTACTATCGATGCAATAATCGCTTTTGTGATGGTTAGCGTGACTTATATGATGTTTAGAAAATTATACAATGCAGAATATTCAATCAACTAATTTAAACACAAAACACTCATTATTTTAAAATACAGCCTAAACACTCCTTAGGCTGTATTTCATATAAACTATAAATTTTAAAAAATAAATATTATGAATAAGAACATCTTAATAACCGTAGCTACAACCCTGGCGCTCCTATTTTTTGTAGACTGTTTTATGTTCCCGCAAATCAAATTCCCAGACAAAACTAAATTTAAAAATAAAAATGAAGGTTTTGCAGTTGTAGAACTTTTTACTTCTGAAGGTTGTTCAAGCTGTCCTCCTGCCGATGAACTTTTGGCCAATATCCAAAATGAAACCAAAGGCAAAAATGTTTATGTTTTAGCTTTCCATGTGGATTATTGGAATCGTTTGGGTTGGAAAGACCGATTTAGCAAAGAAGAATTTACGGATCGTCAACGTCAATACCAAAAATGGCTAGGACTTAATGTGATGTATACGCCTCAATTTGTAATCAACGGTACTAGTGAATTTGCAGGGGACAGTAAGCTGACATTATATAAACAAGTATCGAAAGCGTTAAATAACATAGCTGAATCAAACTTACATTTGGATGCAAAAACTACCGGAAATTCTTTAAAAGTTCATTATAAAACTGATCGAATTTCAGAAAACTCCAGTTTATTTCTAGCCATTGTTACCAAAAAAGCAAGTACAAAAGTAGAACGGGGTGAGAATACCGGAGTTCTTCTAAACCATGTGCAGATTGTTAGTAGCTCCTATACATTTACATTAAAAGGAAAAGAAGATGTTGTAGAAATTTTGAAACCTTCTAGTGTTAATTCCAAAGATTATGAACTTATCGGTTTTGTACAAAATAATGAGACCGGAGCTATAATTTCGGCAACAAGAATTAACCTCTAAACTAAAACCTGAAAAAAACAGAAGATTAACTCTTCTGTTTTTTTCAGGTTTTAAATTTTGAGTTATTATCTATTTTCTAGCCAACTCAAAAAAAGTGTAGCTTTATCTTTTCCTACTAATAATTTTTCTTCCGTAGGAACAGCCAACTTTAAAATTAGCTTACGTGAAAAATAATGTTCTGCTTCTTTTATTGCAGAAAAATTGACTAAATATTGTCTGTTGATTCTAAAAAATTGCTGAGACGACAACAGCTTGCTAACCTCATCCAACGACTGTGTTACCTGGTATTCTAATTTATCAAATGTCATGATTGTGGGAGTCTCATTTTTAATAAAAAAATAAGCAATATTCTCGGTCTGAACCGTCATATACTTATTGTTTTTAAAAACTAAGAAACTGCTTTTACCCGTTTGTTCCCCGGTTTTGGTAAGCAGATAATCAAAATCGGGAAGGTTCTTCTTATTTCTTTGAAAAAAATTCTTCAGTTCACCCGCTTTTTTTATTGCCTGTGCGATACTTTCTCTTGAAAATGGCTTTAAAACATAATCAATTCCATTGGATTTAAAAGCTTCAATAGCATAATCATCAAAGGCCGTACAGAATATTACGGGTGAAATGACTTCAACATTTTTAAAGATTTCAAAACACAGGCCGTCTGCCAACTGAATATCCATAAAAATAAGATCAGGTTGGTCATTTTGTGACAGGTAATTTATGGCACCATCCACACTTTGAATGTATGAAAGTATTTGAATATCCGGTCGAATGCTAAGAATCAACTGGCCAAGAGCTTTAGCCGTTTTAACTTCATCTTCAATTAGTATTATATTCATGAATAATCGGTATTTTTACTTTAAAAATTGTTTCATTTTTGTCTATTTCAATTTCTTTATGAATCAGATGACTGAATCTTTGGTTGATATTGTCAAGTCCGACACCTGTCGATAATACACCTCTTTTCAACTGAATTTGGTTTTGAACTACCAAAAAATCACCTTCATTATACAATTTTATTTCCAGAGGTTTTTCTAATGAAACGATGTTATGTTTGATACAGTTTTCTATTAATAATTGCAATGTAAAAGGTGGGATTGCTGCATCGTGATATTTCGTTTCTATTTCGTTAATCATTATGAACCCTTCTTCAAATCTGGCTTTTAACAAATAAGTGTAAGATTCTAAAATTTGAAGTTCTTCGCGTAAAGGAATCAAATCCAATTTTCTGCTTTCTAATGTAAACCGATAAAAATCTGATAGCTTTAAAATAAATTCTGTACTCTGCGGATCTTGCATTTCCACCATAGATTTTAACGTATTTAAACTATTGAACAGAAAATGAGGATTCACTTGCTGTTTCAGAAGTTCATACTGTGCGCCTAAATTGACTGAAATCGTACGTTCTAATTCTACTCCCATTTGCTGGGTTTGATAATTTTGAAACAGCAGATGCAGAAACATATAAACAATTAAATTTATCAAAACCCCACGCAGTTCAAACATGATTGGTGCATCCATTTTAGAAACCTGGAAAAGTTCTTGATGTGCTATAACCAAAATCACCATGATTACGATTCCGAGGATAACACTCAAAAATAACTTCCAGTTTAAAAAACTCTTTGTGTTGTCTTTAGATGTAAATTTAGGAAGGCTGTAAATATTGTAAAACCAGATAAAAAGCGAAAATAAAAAAGTAATGGATGAATTTATTAGAATATCGCTAACTGTGGAATCTGTGTCAAATAATTTGGGAATCGAAGCCAGAATCGCCAGCGCCAGGGAACTTCCCCAGATAACACGTCGCGACACTTGAAATCTTCTTTTTTCTTTTTCCATTCTTAATGTGGATTAATTGCTGTGATGAGTCATAACCTTCTCAAGTTTCAGGCTGTTTTTTCAAAACAAAGGACTATAAAATTAATGAATATTTAGCCTCAAAAATGGAGGATACTGAAAAGCTATCGCAAAATACTAGAGGGCGCCCCATTATTTTGCGATAGTTCCAATAATTGATTTTTATTTTATAGTAAGTTAATCTCTACATCAATATTTCCCCTACTCATCTTTGAATAGGGACAAGTTTGGTGTGCCCCCTCTACAATAGTTTTTGCCAATTCTTTTTCGATTCCCGGTAGTTTGACGTTCAACCGGGCTTGTAAAAAATATTGATCGCCATTGAGACACAAATCAACCTCTGCATCAACAGCACTATCTTCTGGTAGTTTAATTTTTAATTTGCTAGCAGCAATATTCATCGCTCCGATAAAACAGGCAGACCAACCTGCTGCAAAAAGTTGTTCCGGATTGGTTCCTTTACCATTTGTTCCTGGTGAAGAAAGTAAGATGTCTAATCTACCATCTGAACTTTTTGAATTGCCTTCCCTTCCTCCTATTGTTGTTGTTTTCCCTGTGTACAATACTTTTTCTGCTTTTGTGATGTTGTTTTCCATTTTTATAATTATTTATTTGATTAATGTTTATGCACTGTTTTAATGTCTGGAATTTCAAATGTTATTAGCTGGCTTTGAAGCACTTTATGCGTAGAATCGGCCAGTTCAAAAAGAATGCTGTGTTTTCCCGGACTCATTCCAACTATGATTAACGGCTCGTTACTGGCATCTGCCCAATGCCATGGCAAATTATCTACGGTTATATGCAAGTGCCCAATGCGTGGTGAAATTTTCAAAGCTTCCTGTCCATAAACCGGAAGTATCCTCAGATTTTCTGTTCTGTATTGAACAATAACCTTTGCTTTTGCCAATTCTTCAGCTATTGGCGCATCTACTATGAGCTTTGGAGCCGGTTCTGAAGTAATCGGAATTATTGCCGGCGCTCCAATAAAATCTCTTGCTGATTGTGCGTTTGTATTAAAGCTAAAACCAGCTAAAAATGCGACTGCTGTAATTTTTTTAAATAAATTTTTCATGATTTTTATTATAATTATTTCCACTTTGCAACGTCAAGTATTGCTTGTGCAAAAGCCTTAGGATCTTCCTGTGGCACGTTATGACCGATGCCTTTTAAAATTCGATGCTCATATTTATTCACGAACTTATCGGCATACGTTTTTCCATCAATATTACTTCCGTCGAAGTCACTTCCAATAGTAATTGCAGGCACTTTTATATCTGGTCGTGCTTCAAGTCGCTTTTCAAGAGCATCATACCGCTTATCGCCAGGAGAAAGTGATAATCGCCATCTGTAGTTGTGAATAACTATGGCCACATGATCCTTATTGTTAAAAGATCGGGCCGTTTGGTCATAGGTTGTCGTATCAAATTTCCATTGCGGAGAGGCTAATTTCCATATCTGCTTATTAAATTCGTAGGTGTTTTGCTCATAACCAATTTTACCGCGTTCCGTAGAAAAATAATACTGATACCACCATCCATATTCTGCAGCCGGTGGTAGAGGCTTTTTATTGGCTTCAAGATTTACCAGCAGGTAACCACTCACTGAAACAAGTCCGTTTAAACGCTCTGGCCACAATGCTGCCATTGCTACTGCTGTTCTGGCTCCCCAATCAAATCCGCCAATAATTGCTTTTTGAATGTTAAGAGCATCCATCAAGGAAATAATATCGCTTGCTGTTGCCGCCTGCTGTCCGGTTCTTTGCGTCTTATCTGAGAGAAATGAGGTCGATCCCGAACCTCTCAGGAATGGTGTAATTACCCTATATCCTTCTGCTGTCAACAAGGGAACTACCTCTTCATAGCTATGAATATCATAGGGCCAGCCATGCAAAAGAAGAACAACCGGTCCATCTGCAGGGCCTGCTTCTGTGTAGCCAACATTCAAGAGCCCGGCATTAATCTGTTTTAATTTTCCCAAACTACTTGCTACAGAATATTTCACATCTGTGATATTTTCTGGTAATCCCTGTGCTTTTTGGTTCTGCGCTGATGCTGGACCAACAAAGAAAACAGAGATCAGAAGTACTATCAAATTGAGAGGGTAATGAAGATGATGTGTGTTTTTTTGAATTCCATCAGTCAAGTTTATTGTTACTGCTTTTTTTGTACTACCTATTTCCATTATTTTAGATATTAATGATTGATACTTAGTTAATTTCTGTACCAAAAGTAGCATGGGTATGATAGAACAGAAATTAATAAATAGGCCAACCGGACAAATTGATGGTTGAATCGGACTTTAGAAAAGGGGAATATTTAATTGCAATCCTGATTTCTGAACTTCAAATGATTATTCAAACGTAAAAAAATCATACGTCTGAAAAATCGTATTTTTTTATTGATTATCTTTATTGGCATCAGAGAACTTTGGATACTAATTCCTGGTTAGTAGTAATCTAAACTGAAAAGTATGCTTTCAACTTTATCTCGAAAAATGCTAATGTGCCTTACGGGGCTTTTTCTAAGCTTCTTTCTCCTGATTCATTTCCTGGGAAACCTCCAACTATTTTTACCACAGGAACAGGCGCATCTTCAATTTAATGCGTATTCCCACTTCCTGTCCGGAAATATTCTTATTAAATTAGTTTCATATATACTGTATGCAAGCATTATCCTCCACGCAATTGATGGTTTGGTCATTACCTTAAAAAACAAAAAAGCAGGCGGAAACTACCAAGTGGAAAATCGGGGAAGAGCAAGCAAATGGTACTCCAGAAATATGGGCGTTTTGGGAACACTGATTTTAATTTTCCTTGTCATTCATTTTCAGAATTTCTGGTATGTCTATAAATTCGGAAATCCGCCTTTGGATGCCAATGGAAATAAAGATTTATATATTATAGTAGTGACTGTTTTCCGGGAATGGTGGTATGTCCTTATCTATGCCATTTCAATGATTGCTTTATGTTATCATTTAATTCACGGAATTCACAGTGCCGCCAGAACTTTGGGATTGTACCATCCGAAGTTTGTAAGATGGTTCCAAAGAGTTGGTATCGCCTATTCTGTTATCATCAGTATAGGATTTGCATTGATGCCTGTTTATATATTCTTCACTTACCGCTAAATTGAAATCGTATGGTTTTAGATTCAAAAATACCCGAAGGCCCTTTAGAAAAAAAATGGGAGAACTATAAAAAAACGGCAAAACTTGTAAATCCGGCTAACCGAAAAAAACTGGATGTCATTGTTGTTGGAACCGGTCTGGCAGGGAGTTCCATTGCAGCTTCATTGGGAGAAATGGGTTATAATGTAAAATCATTCTGTTTTCAGGATAGCCCGAGAAGGGCGCATTCTGTTGCAGCGCAAGGCGGTGTAAATGCTGCAAAAAACTATAAAAATGATGGTGACAGTGTCTACCGGATGTTTGTCGACACATTGAAAGGCGGAGATTTCAGGGCCCGGGAAGCCAATGTTTATCGAATGGCAGAATGTTCACTAAACCTGATTGACCAGGCGGTTGCACAGGGTGTTCCTTTTGGAAGAGAATACGGTGGTTATCTCAACAACCGTTCTTTTGGTGGCGTCCAGGTAAGCCGCACTTTTTATGCGAGAGGACAAACCGGACAGCAATTGCTATTGGGTGCTTATCAGGCTTTGATGCGACAAGTCGGGAAGAAAAGCGTACAACTATTTTCAAGACACGAAATGCTCGACCTGGTTGTGATTGACGGAAAAGCAAGAGGAATTATTGTCAGGAATCTGGATACAGGAGCAATTGAACGACATGCCGCACACGCCGTGGTTTTGGCAACCGGAGGTTATGGCAAAATATATTATTTGTCAACGCTGGCTATGGGATGCAATGGTTCTGCCATCTGGAGGGCGCACAAAAAAGGCGCTTTGATGGCATCACCAAGCTGGATACAGGTTCATCCTACTTCCCTGCCCCAATCTGGTGATTATCAGTCAAAATTAACGCTGATGTCCGAATCCTTACGAAATGACGGGCGGATATGGGTGCCATCCAATAAAAACGAAACCAGAAAAGCGAATGATATTCCTGAAAATGAAAGGGATTATTATCTGGAAAGAAGATACCCTGCATTTGGAAATTTAGCGCCCAGAGATATTTCCTCAAGGGCTGCAAAAGAAAGAATTGATGCCGGTTTCGGGATTGGCCCTTTAAAAAATGCGGTCTATCTTGATTTTTCCAAAGCCATAAAAGAACAGGGGAAAGAAAAGATTCAGGAGAAATATGGAAATCTTTTTGATATGTATCTTAAGATTACCGGATATGATGCGTATCAGGAACCGATGATGATTTCCCCATCCGCACACTTTTCGATGGGCGGGCTTTGGGTGGATTATGAATTGATGACGACCATTCCGGGGTTATTTGCCTTGGGAGAAGCCAATTTTGCAGACCATGGAGCCAATCGATTAGGTGCCAACTCCTTACTACAGGCTTCCGTTGATGGCTATTTTATCGCTCCTTACACCATAGCAAATTATTTATCGAATGAAATTCATACCGGAAAAATAGCTACTACTACTCCAGAGTTTGAAAAAGCTGAGAATCATGTGAAGCAGCAAATTGAAAACTTCATCTCTATCAAAGGAACAAAAACGGTAGATTATTTCCATAAAACTTTGGGAAAACTGCTCTATGATTATTGCGGTCTGGCGCGAAATGAAGAAGGATTAAAATATGCCATCAACGAAATCAGGAAACTGAAACAGGAATTTTATAAAGATGTGAAAGTTTCCGGACAAGGAAACGCAATGAATAGCGAACTTGAGAAGGCTGGCCGTGTGGCAGATTACTTCGAAATTGGCGAATTGATGTGTTATGATGCGTTAACCCGGAATGAATCCTGTGGCGCCCATTTTAGGGAAGAATTTCAAACTCCTGACGGAGAAGCATTACGAAACGATGCTGAATTTCAATTTATTTCTGCCTGGAATTGGACGGGTGAAAACAAGGAACCGGAGCTCGTCAAAGAACCGTTAATTTTTGAAGAAGTAAAACCGACGGTTAGAAGTTATAAATAAGAAAAACACAGGAATTATGGATTTACACCTGAAAATATGGAGACAGAAAGACCGTCAAAGTGAAGGGAAACTGGTAAATTATGATCTTACTGAACTTAATCCACATATGTCATTTCTGGAAATGCTGGATACTTTGAATGAAAAGCTGATTCTTGAAGGCGATGAACCCGTAGAATTTGACCATGATTGCCGCGAGGGAATTTGCGGACAATGTGGGATGATGATTAACGGTATCGCACACGGCCCTCTGAAACAGACAACCACCTGCCAGCTTCACCTGCGTTCTTTCAAAGACGGCGAAACAATTTTGATAGAACCTTTTCGGGCAGAGGCTTTTCCTGTCAAAAAAGACCTTAAAGTTGACCGGTCGGCATTTGACCGAATTATCTCTTCCGGTGGATTTGTTTCGATAAACACAGGCCAGGCTCCAGATGCAACAGCCATTGCCGTTACGCATCAGACTGCTGAAGAAGCATTCGATGCCGCAGCCTGTATTGGTTGCGGGGCTTGCGTGGCTACCTGTAAAAATGCAAGTGCAGCCTTATTTACATCTGCAAAAATCACGCATATGGTTTCGCTTCCTCAAGGAAAGGAAGAACGCAGCGAACGTGTGTTGAATATGGTACGACAAATGGATGCTGAACACTTCGGACACTGCTCAAATACAGAAGCCTGTGAAGTCGAATGCCCTCAGGGTATCTCTGTCCTGAGTATTGCAAGAATGAATTATGAATATAACAGAGCTTTGTTTTTTAAGAAAAAATAAATATTGAACGATTTCAGATTATAGCAATAAATTACTAAATAAATGAGGGTGCCTTTAAAAAAGACACCCTGTAAATTCTACTCACTTCTTTTTAGCTATTACATAGGAGGTAAAAGTACCTTATTAATTACATGCACAACACCGTTAGAAGCCTGAACGTCAGTTGCTGTAATTGTAGACACTCTACCATTAGCATCTCTTATAGAAGCCCCACCCTGAGTATTAACCGTAAAGTTGCTACCCTGGAATGTAGTCACGCTCATATTATTCATAAGCGATGCGGACAATATATTTTGTCCTGCCACGACATGATATTTTAGAGTATTTTCCAAAGTTGCCTGTGGAATCTGTGACAGACCCGTAAGGTTAAGTTCGGTCAACAGGCTGGCAAATGCTGAATTGGTTGGTGCAAATACCGTAAATGGTGAATTTTGTGTACCAGAAAGAATGCCAGCAAAGTCAGGCTGATCGTTTCTTGTAAGTGCCTGAACAAGAATCGAGAAATCAGGATTGGCAATGGCATGGCTCGTCACAGTAGGCAAATCGATAACATTTCCCACAATGTGTACTACACCATTACTTGCCATTACATCGGCTGTAGTTACTGTGGCACCTCCATTGGCTGCACCTCCATTGATCACAACCCCATTAGCTGTATTGATATACATACTTAATGTGTTGGTTGCCGATGCACTTCCTTTGGCCATTGTCTTCACATAGCCAGTAGTAAGTGACGATGATGTAACCGCACCTGAAATGACATGGTTAAGCAGTATTTCCTTAAGAACCGGAACCGGAACAGCATCAAGATTCGCAAATCCTTTTTGTTGCAGGAATGCTGTAAATGCCTGGTTAGTTGGTGCAAACACTGTAAAACTTCCGTTTCCGTCAAGAGTTGCCGCTAAGTCAGCTCTATCAAGAGCATCTACCAGCAAAGAAAGATTAGCATTCGATGAAGCTATATCAACAATGGTATTGCCCTGTGGCATTTGCTCATTATCATCATCACTGCACGATGACACAACTGGAATAAAAGCAAGGGTGAGTATTGCAATCCCCTTTCTGAAAAAATTTCTTTTCATAAGTTCTATTTTTAGGTTAGTGTCTCAAAATTATAATACAAAATTTTGTTTAACAAAAACACTTAAACAATTAAACAAAAAATTAATTTTTGTTTAGGTAATAGTTATTTATAGCTGTACTATAAATTACAGAAAGTCTCTAAACAGAAGGCAATTGAATAACTAGAGAATAAAAAACAGGAAGAAAGGCTGAACAAAACCATATAATTTGCTAATGTAAAAGTTTAGATTTAAAATCTAATACACCTATTTGCAGTATAGTTATGATAATTTTGCAGCAATATCCTGCAACGTAGTAAAAAGAGTAAGGCTATCCCTATCATCCAGTGTCAGTTCGGCAACACGGCGACCTACTATCCAAAGTTGCGAATGGTTGTCTCGTACCTTTTCGAGTAATGCCTCAACATATTCATCGAGCGGTTTTTCTTCAGGCAGTACCGTCATGTAGGTGATGAAAGTAACACCTCTGAAAAGCTTGGTAACCTCTGACAGGCTATCTAACGGAATACTGCTCCCGAGATATACGCAACCCTCACCGTAAGAAGTAATTAAGTATTGCAGAAACATGAGACCCAGTTCATGGATTTCGCCAAAAGGAAGGAAAAGCACATACGCAGGCACCGTGCCTTTTCTGACTCTTCTGCTACACAAAGAAATCTGCTGGATTAATATCATACGTATCAGACAACTGATAAAATGCTCGTGAGCCGGTTGGATAGTTCCGGCCTGCCACATCAGGCCAATCTCCTGTAAAAAAGGAATGTAGTACTCAAGGAAAACTTTTTCAAATGGCATTTTTATTAAAAGATGATCAGTGGCATCCAAAAACAGTGGTTGGTCAAAAGTCATCATTGCCAGCTTGAAGAGATGGAGTGTATGTTTGATGTCCTCCCTGCCAACACGAATTTCGCCCACCATCATCTCGATTTCCTCGGTTCTCATTTTGGCTACTTTAGAAATCTTCACTCCGTAACCTGTCAGAAGTACCACATTAAGAAGCTTACGCAATTCATCAAGACCATAATAACGTAAGTTATTTTCGCTCCGCTCTGGTGAAAGAAGACCATATCTTTTTTCCCAAATGCGTATTGTATGTGCTTTTATCCCAGATAGTCCCTCAAGGTCTCCAATTGAAAATACAGTCTTGATGTTGTTCATCGATTAAGGATTTAATACTTAATTGCAAAAGCCGGAAGCTCTACTTATGAACACAAAAATAATAAATTTGTTTAACAAAAACACAGAATTGTTAAACAGAAAAAATGTTTATGTATATTTGTATTTTATTTAAACAAGTAGATAAAATAATATACAACCAATGGAGTTTCAAATGTCATTTAGCAATCTCAAAAAGCAAATCGACAATTTCGAAACCCACTCCTGTGCTTTGCTCCAAAATTCTTTCCCGTTAGCTGACTGTCATTTAATAATTACAATCGTCCAATACAAAATAAATAATGGAAAATATAGCAAATACCTACATTGTGGCGGGTGCAAGTAGTGGAATTGGTCTTGAGCTTGCCACTTTGCTCATACACCATGGATTTGAAGTGTGCGGCCTCAGCCGTACCCCGGGACCGCTTAACGGTCACAAGCTTTACAGACACTACTCACACGATTTCCTTAGTGATGAACCGCTGCCAGATATTACCGTTAAAGCTGCGGGACTGGTGTACTGTCCGGGAAGTATCATGCTTAAGCCTCTGGCAAGGCTATCTAAAGAAGATGTCAACAAAACTATAACTTTAAATGCTACTGCTGCGCTTTTATTTGTACAACAATATCTGGCTAATATAAAAAACACAAAAGATCCTTCTATACTCCTCTTTAGCAGCGTAGCTGTTCGGACGGGAATGCCTTTTCATACTGCAACTGCAATGGCCAAAGGTGCCGTAGAAGGTCTTACCCTTGCCATGGCTGCAGAACTGGCACCCGATGTACGCGTAAATGCCATTGCACCTTCCCTAACAGATACACCGCTAGCAGCTGGACTGCTTAATACACAAGCAAAAATTCAGGCCGCAAAGGCACGGCATCCCATGAATACTTTCGGCACATCAGCAGAAATTGCTAAGGTTGCCTTTCATATGTTGACCGAATATCGTTGGGTAACAGGACAGGTTTATAATATTAATGGAGGTCTTGGAACTATAATTAAATAGGCATGAAGATACTTTTGACAGGTGCAACAGGATATATCGCACAACGGCTCCTTCCGGTGCTGATGGCGCAAGGACATGAGGTAATATGTCTTGTGCGCAATAGCCGCAGGTTTGACACCGGAAAATTTACGGGAATTATTCCTCCGAAAATTTTGGAAGCAGACTTATTGATACCTGAAAGTCTTACTTCCGGAATACCAAAAGATATTGATGCTGCCTATTATCTGGTGCATTCTATGAGTGCCTCAGGCGAATTCACATCACTGGAAGAACAAGCAGCCCGTAATTTTACAGAAGCAATAGGAAAGACAAAGGCTCAGCAGGTCATCTACCTCAGTGGGATTATTAATGACTCAAAGCTATCACCACACCTTGCCTCCCGCAAAAATGTGGAAGATATACTTGCTTCCGGCCATGTTCCGCTTACTTCTTTGCGGGCAGGTATTATTGTAGGTTCCGGCAGCGCCTCCTTTGAGATAATACGTGATCTGGTGGAAAAACTGCCTGTAATGGTAGCTCCAAAGTGGCTACATACCAGATGCCAGCCTATCGCCATACGGAATGTTGTTGAATTTCTTGCCGGAGTGTTGCTTCAAAAACAGACCTTTGACAGACATTATGATATTTACGGTCCTGACATACTGACCTACAAACAGATGTTGATGTACTTTGCTTCCGAGCGTGGATTACAGCGTCGGATTATTACCGTGCCTGTAATGACACCGAAGCTCTCCTCCTATTGGCTTTATTTTGTCACTTCCACTTCATATCCACTGGCAAAAAACCTGGTGGATAGTATGAAAGTGGATGTTGTTGCAGTTCCTAACAACCTTGCCGGGTTATTGAAGATCCAACTTATATCCTATCGCGAGGCTATAGCTCTGGCATTTGGAAAGATTGAACAGGACATGGTGCTCTCTACCTGGAAAGACGCACTCGGTTCAGAACGTCAGGCGCGCCTTTATTCCACAGTTCAGGTACCTGAATTTGGGGTTTTTAAAGATGTCAAAACCATGAAAGCCACAGATCCGCAACAGGCCGCAAATAGAATTTTCGCAATAGGAGGCACAGCAGGTTGGTATTACGCAGACTGGCTCTGGAGTTTTCGAGGCTTTCTTGACAAACTCTTTGGAGGTGTCGGTCTTAAACGTGGGCGCAGGAATGCCTCTCACATTTCTACGGGAGAGTCACTTGATTTTTGGAGGGTTTTGTATGCTGACCGTGAAGAGATGCGACTTCTCCTATATGCTGAAATGCGATTGCCCGGTGAGGCATGGCTGGAATTTACCATCGCTGATGGCATTGTTAAACAAACCGCAACTTTCCGCCCTCTGGGCCTTTTGGGCAGACTATACTGGTACTTTGTACTTCCATTTCATTATTTCATATTTAACGGCATGATAAAAAAGATTGCATCGTGAAAAAGAGGCTGAATACTTTCAATGACCGGGATCTGGACAGGATCATAGAAATGGCCTGGGAAGACCGTACGCCGTTTGAGGCCATAACATTACAATTTGGACTTACGGAGGGAGAGCTTCGTAAACTGATGCATAAAGTATTACGTCCTTCCAGTTACAGAAATTGGCGAAGCCGGATTGAACAGTGCAAAACAAAACATGCATCCAGACGCTTTCAAGGTATCACGCGCTTTAAGTGCAGCAGGCAACGAATTATTACAAACAATAAAATCTCCAAGCGTTGAAACGTGTCGCAAAATCAAACCTCCCAACAAAAACTTGCATTCACTGTGGATTATCCTTCTCCTGGAGAAAAAAATGGAAAAAAGATTGGGATAATGTAAGATATTGCAGTGAACGATGCAGAAAAAGGAAACGATAAATATGTAATTTTTAAGACTTAAACTTCCTTATTTAATAAAGTTTCTATGGTATGTAAATTTTAAAACCTAAACAAAAGTTAAATACTATTAATAATTTCAAACATAATAGCATTACTATTAATTTTGCGTGTAAATTTTACAAAATGAAAAGTTTACTAGCGCATTTAAAAATCCAGGTAAATCCAAAAATTTACCTCAAGGATCCGCAAACTTCCGAGCTGGGACGTAAAATCGTTCAGGAAAGTATCAAACTTATTGATGAAGTGGGATTTGACAACTTCACTTTTAAGAAACTTGGAGAACGTATCGGTTCTAATGAAAGTTCGCTATACCGTTACTTCGAAAATAAGCATAAGCTGCTAGTATACCTTTCTTCCTGGTATTGGAGTTGGATGGAATACAGGATAGTATTTGCTACAGCTAATATTTCTGATCCTTCCGAAAAGCTGCGCCAGGCCATAACGCTTGTAACCGAACAAATAAAAGATGACGCAAGCACGGACTACATTGATGAATCTGTATTAAACCGTATTATTATTGCCGAATTTACCAAGACTTTTTTGACCAAAGAAGTTGATGAAGAAAATAAGGAAGGTTTTTTCTTAATTTACAAGCAGGTAATTAATAGAATTGTAGCAATGATTATTGATTTAAACCCTGATTTTCCCTATCCAAAATCTTTTGCATCAAGTATTGTGGAAGGTTCGCTCCATCAGCATTTTATTAAAGACCATTTCAAAACGATCACGGACTGCAATGAAAAAGTCAGCCCCACTGATTTCTATTTATATCTCATCACATCGTTAAATAAGTAAAAAATGACACCAGCCAAACGATTTTTCAGCCTTTTACGACTCGACAGTAAGGACGTTTCACAGATATTTTTCTATGCCTTGTTTGCAGGGTTTATCAGCTTGTCATTACCGCTGGGCATACAGGCAATTATCAACTTTATACAAAGCGGAAGAGTGAGTGTTTCCTGGATTGTCCTCGTAATTTTTGTTATTGCCGGTGTAGCCCTTGTAGGCATACTGTCATTAATGCAATTGCGAATAACCGAAAATTTACAGCAAAAGATTTTTGTCAGGTCGTCCTTTGAATTTGCCTACAGACTTCCCAAGATCCGTTTTGGAGAAACGCATACTAATGTGTATCCTCCAGAGATAGCCAACAGATTTTTTGATACCATGTCCATACAAAAAGGTGTTTCTAAACTTCTCATTGACTTCTCGTCCGCCTTGCTGCAAATTGGCTTTGGTATAATACTACTGTCATTATACCATCCATTCTTTATTCTCTTTGGAATACTGCTGATTATATTATTGTACCTTATTTTTAAATTCTCCTACCGGCCGGGTCTGGAGACGAGTTTGAGCGAGTCAAAGTACAAATATAAAGCGGCAGACTGGTTGCAGGAAATTGCCAGAAATACTTCCTCTTTCAGGACAATCCTAAACTTTAACTTTGCGCTGGATAAAAATAATACATTAGTAGAAGGATATCTTAAGTATCGCGAACAGCACTTTAATATTATCAGGAGGCAGTTCATCCAATTGATTATCTTTAAGATCATCATTACAGCCGGACTTCTTCTGATTGGGGGATTTCTGGTAATCAACCAGCAAATGAATATCGGGCAGTTTGTCGCTGCAGAAATTGTAATCCTCCTTGTGATTAATTCTGTTGAGAAAATCATTATAGGACTTGAAAGCTTTTATGATGTGCTTACCTCTGTTGAAAAGATTGGCCAGGTATCTGATATGGATCTTGACGATGAAAAATACAGTGATGTCCTTCCGGAAGGAGCCGAAATGACTATTGCAGCAGAAAATGTCCGCTTCCATTATCCTGATGCAAAAAAAGACGCACTCAAAAATGTGAATCTTCAGATTTTACCCGGTGAAAAAATACTATTGCAAGGAAATAACGGAGCAGGTAAAACTACATTAATAAGGATACTTTCCGGCCTGTTACAGCCAACATCAGGTGTACTATCCATAAATGATGATTCCTTGTTAAAAATTGATCCGGCCTCCTACCGTGCAAGGATTGGATACATTATTCAGGGTGAAACGCCTTTTGAAGGAACTATTCGTGAAAACATTACTTTCAACAATCCTTCAATTACCATGGAAGATTTGCGTTGGGCCCTCGATGCGGTACAATTAACCGATTTTGTAAAATCGCTGCCAGATGGTCTCGACACCAAAATTTTCCCGGAAGGAAGGCACCTCTCTTCTTCAAACGCCCAAAAGATATTACTTGCGCGAAGTATCGTTCACAGACCATCGATTCTATTTTATGAGGATCCGACAGACCGTATGGATAACGAAGCCACAAAAGCAATCATAAAATTTATTTTTTCAGATAAAAATCCCTGGACCGTAGTGGTTTCTTCTGCCAGTTTACATTGGGAAGAAGGAGCAACAAGGCGCATTACAATGGAAAACGGCAAGATAATTAACGATCAATACTTCACGCCATGCTAAATATTTCGAATAATAAAAAAGTGCGAATTGAGTCAATGCAGCACTTAAGTACAATAAAGCAATTGTCAGACAGGCCGCATTATAAGATATTGAAAAGGATAATCATCGGACTGTGCCTATTGGGTATAGTGTTGCTATTCCTTCCCTGGACACAAAATGTTTCCGGCAACGGGGCAGTCACAACACTAAAGCCAAATCAGCGTCCGCAGACCATCCATACTGCCATAGCAGGTAGAATCGAAAAATGGTATGTCCAGGAAGGAGATTTTGTAGAGAAAGGCGATACGATACTCTATATTTCAGAAATTAAAGAAGATTATTTTGATCCGAACCTGGTAAAAAATACCAAACAGCAGGTAGATGCAAAAAAAAGCGCCCTGCAGTCGTATGATGGTAAGGTAAAATCACTGGAATCTCAAATGAGCGCACTTTCGAAGGAGCAGAACCTAAAAATACAGCAGGCCACCAACAAAATCAGGCAGGCAGTTTTAAAGGTTAAAAGCGACAGTATTGATCTGGAGGCAGTCAAGACGCAGCTAAAAATTGCCAACACGCAATTTGACCGTTCTGTACAGCTCAATAAGGATGGCCTGAAGCCTCTTACTGATGTGGAAGAAAAACGCCTTAAACTCCAGGATGCGCAAGCCAAGATCATCACTCAGGAAAATAAATTGCTTACCGCAAGAAACGAGCTCATTAATGCGAAAGTCGAGATTGGAAGGATAACGGCAGAATACAATGAAAAAATTGCAAAGTCAAGCAGTGATAAATTTACAGCACTAAGCAGCCAGTATGATACAGAAGCTCAGGTATCAAAGCTCGAAAACCAGTATGTCAATTACAGTATACGCAATGGCATGTATTACATAAAAGCACCCCAAAGTGGTTTTGTTAACCGTGCCTTACAATCAGGGATTGGCGAAACTATAAAAGAAGGTATGCCTGTTGTCAGTATAATGCCGGCAAGCTACGAAATTGCGGTTGAGACCTATGTTAAGCCTATTGATCTTCCCCTGCTTAAAAAAGGCGACAGAGTTCGGGTATGGTTCGACGGGTGGCCAACCATCGTTTTCTCCGGATGGCCGGGTATGTCCTATGGTACATTTGGAGGCAGGATAGTTGCTATTGAAAATTTCATCAGTCCGAATGGCAAGTACAGAGTGCTGATCGCACCAGACAAAAATGAGGCTCCATGGCCAAAACAACTCAGCATTGGTGCCGGAGTACAGACTATAACCCTGCTTGATACCGTACCGATATGGTTTGAAATCTGGAGAACACTCAACGGATTTCCTCCTAATTATTACCAGCATTCCCAAAATCAGAATTCTAAAGAAAAATGATGAAACGAGTTTTTATAATCTTATTGATACTGATTAGCTATCACATTAAGGCTCAATCATTCAAAGAAAAAGAGCTTAGCTTTAGCGAATATATTGGTTATGTAAAGAAATACCATCCGCTTGTGAGGCAATCCGGATTGATGCTCAGCAAATCTGAAGCCGAGCTTTTGACAGCCCGTGGTGGATTTGACCCTAAAATTGAGGTAGATTATGATCAGAAGGATTTTAAGGATAAGAATTATTATTCACTGCTAAAAAGTACTTTTAAGATACCTACCTGGTATGGAATTGAAATTAAAGCTGCATTTGATAACAGCGAAGGCTTGTATGTAAATCCACAAAATACAACACCTAACAATGGTCTGACTTCCATAGGAATATCCATCCCTTTGGGACAGGGACTTTTTATCAATAAACGGATGGCTGATGTCAGGATGGCAAAAGTACAACTTCAACTCAGTGCCGCAGAGCAAAAAATGGAGACAACAGATGTCATATATGAGGCATCCCTGGCCTATTTTAACTGGAAGCGAGCATTTGATGAAGCAGAGTTATATAAAACCTATTTGGAATATGCACAGAAGCGCTACGATGGGATATTACGTCTTATAGAAACCGGCGATAAACCGGCAATTGACAGCGTAGAAGCGGGTATTTTGGTTAAGACACGTGAGCTAAGCCTAAAAGATGCCCAGCTAAAACTTACAAAATCACGACTGGAATTGTCCAACTTTCTATGGATTGATAATGTTCCCGTTGAACTCGAAGAGAATATCACGCCGGAAGAAAATGTCAGAAACAGTGTCGATACCAGCCTGAACACCAATTTACAATTAAACCCGTCCGCTGCTTTAGACAGCCATCCTAAAATACAGTCTTTGCAAAGTAAATTGAGTATGCTCGAAATTGAACGTCGTTACAAGGCAAACATGCTACTCCCTGAAATGAATGTAAGCTACAATTATCTTTCTGAGCCAGCCTATTTTACAGATTACAGGTTTCAGGATTATAAGATAGGTCTAAATTTCAGTTTCCCTTTGTTCCTTCGTAAAGAAAGAGGTTCATTGCAGCTAGCCAAACTGAAAATCCAGGATGGCCAACTGGATCTGGAATTGGAACGTGTAGCGCTAAAAAATAAAATCCTTACTTATAGTGCAGAAATTGAATCGCTTAACCAACAGCAGCTAACCGCAGCTGAGCTTGTAAAGGATTATACCGTAATGCTTTCATCGGAAGAAAAATTGTTTTCCTTTGGGGAAAGCTCTCTTTTTCTTATTAATTCCAGGGAAAATAATGTGGTTAGCAGCAGACTGGCCGAAATCAATACGGAAAACAGGCTTCTTGCCTCAATAGCTAATCTTTATAAGGTCTTGAGCATTCCTTAATAATTACTTTAACAGCCAGATACAACCGTTTACCAACATCAGAAAGTAGTACCCTAAATAAGAAATATCAAATATCTTTTTTTAGCATTCCTATTTTGGCATAAATTGTGTGAATGTGTATTCAACCAATCAAATAATTTATGAAGCTACTTTATCTCGTTTCTGCACTTTTGTGCCTTAATTTATCCACTGCCCAAAACATTAAAACTCTCAATAAAGGCAGGGTTGTCCAAAAAAATTATAATGTCAGCGTTCCTTATCAGGACATTAACGGTCTGGTAATAGTTGAGGCTGTTATTAAAGGGAAGACCTATAATTTTATTGTCGATACCGGAGCACTGAGCGCCATTTCGCAAGAGCTGTATAATGAATTGGGGCTGGAATCTGTTAATGGGCTTGATGTTGGCGATTCCAGCAACCTGCGACAGAATATGAAACTCGTAACACTGCCACCTGTTCAGGTGGGCGATATTACCTTTGCTGATGTCCCTGCAGTGGTTACCGATAGTAGTTTCTTTTTAGAATGCCTAGGAATTGACGGATTTATTGGTAGCAATATGATGCGTAACAGCATCGTGAAATTTTCATATAAGGATAAGACCGTTAGTTTTACCGATAAACTGAAAAATTTTAGCATTGATAAAAAGAAAAGTGCCGGTTTATTAAAGGACCAGTTTCAAAGTAATCCATACTTAAAGATTGACATCAAAAATAAGGATGCAGAAGCAACTGAAACCCTTTTGTTCGATTCCGGAATGGTTGGGCTATATGATTTGTCATTAGGTGTTTACGAAAATGCATTATCCCAAAAAATTAATCTTTTTTCTCTACTCTATCAGGCTAAGGGAGCCTATTCGTTAGGCATACATGGTGTTGAAAGCCAAAAAGAACATTTTATGCTGTCGATTCCCGAACTAAGTTTTGCAGGAGTTACCCTTAAAAATATTACCACGACTACTACCAGCGACACCAAATCGAGAATAGGAAGCAAAATATTATCCTATGGAGATGTTGTAGTCGATTATCCGGGCAGACAACTCTATTTCAATCCTTACCAGGATGGGGCAATAGATTTGGCCGAAAAGAACTGGCCTGTACAACCTGTCATCAAAGACGATAAATTTGTTGTGGGTATAGTGTGGGATGCTGCATTGAATGACAGGATTAATGAAGGAGATGAAATACTAAAGTTCGGGGAATTTGATTTTTCAGATATGAATCCTTGTGAATCATTTAAATTGAACAGGAAACCTCAGACGGATACTGCTGTAATGGTACTGAAAGACATAAAAACAGGAGAAGTCAAAAATGTAGAGCTGGTTAAAAAATAAAGTAATTAACTTCTTTCTCTTGTAAATAATATGAAAACAAAAAACCAACCCATTACAGGTTGGTTTTTTTTATTAACTACAATAGATATGCTTCCGCTTCCCTTTATTAAACCAATAATTACCTATCTCCAGGAATTCATTTCATAATTTGAAAAGTTTGTTTTCATGTCTTCTATCCTGTTTTCAAGGGATTTAATTCCTGTACTTACATATTTTTCCTTTTCAGATTCGTTTAAAGTATACAGAATGTCAAATCCCGGATTTGGTTTAGGAATGGGAACAGATAATGTGATACTATTGTTTTCTTCATAAACATAATAATGCCAATCTTTTTTTTCTATTAGTTTCTTGGTGTTCATTACTACCCTATAATCATTTTTATTTATTTCTCTATATTTTCGTGTGGCTTATTACGTCCAGTTAAAATTAAAGGCTCCACATTTAGGACAGTTTATATACTGATATTTGCAGACGCATAGTATTACACAATACAACTATTCGTCATCTCCAATAATTTCAGCCAGCAAATCTATTTTACGCCATTTTTTCAGGGCTTTCCTTGAAATGTTTTGTGGTACGGGAGTAGTACGGTCGTTGCTGAAATGGGTAAAATTTGAAATAAAATCCTCCAGGCTGTCAGTTTCCTCTTCAAAAGTTTCGAGAAAAGATTCAGAACTTAAAAGATTTATAATCGCAGTATAAGCTTCGTCGTTAAGTCGGTATTCGTCGGTGATATCGATAATAGCTTCAAGTAATTCCTGATTATTGTCAAAGTCATCATCAGCGGTAGCGATAAGCCTTAGTACTTCAGTAGAAGGCGATTTATAATCTTTATTATCTACCATTTGTTTAATTTCCAATACGCAGGAAAGTTCAAAAGGCACATTGGTATTGTATTCGCCTTCAAAGCCCAATTCCTCAATTATGCCTTTCCAGTGTACATCAACTTTGTTGTTCTCAATTTTTCCGAATGTGATTTCATTGTCCTTGATACCGTTGTGTCTAAACATGTAAAAGGTAAACAGATGTTCATCGGTCACATAATCATAGGAATCTTTTACAGAAATGGTTTTCCCAACCAGCGATTGCAAATTGCCCTGCGTAGCCATCATCTGTTCACAACGGATATTCCCGCTATGATTTCCTTCTATAAAAGGAGCCTCATCACTTTGTACCCAAATATCCCAGACGGTACAAACGGGTTCTAAATCTTCTTGGTTGTATTCTTTTATGAATGATTTCTCAGTATTGATAGGAAATTTATAGTCTTTAATTTTAAGGGTATTCATTGGGATTGGTTTTTCCAAATGTAGATAAAAATCAATTCGGATGACCCAATGAAAGATTTTTTCTACAGAATTATATATTCATAAAATATTTATTAATCGATACTAATTTATCAGAACTATTGTATTTTCAATTATAGCAATAAGGAAATAATAAACAAAAACGATACTTGTTTATAGTTTAGTCAGTTTACTACAAAAATTATTCTATTTTTGATTTTCTAAAAACATAACAAAACCAAAAAAAGCCACCGCCTTACTGATGTTTACTATCAAATCGTCCCTATTTCTAAAACGAATTTTTCTTCTATTCTCTTTAGCCAGCCTGTCGAATGGTTTTTCTCAAAATAAAGCAGTAGACAGCTTACAGACCTATACAAAAAAAGATACCATAAGAGTCAAATTATTAAATGCCGCGGCACTAAAAATAATAGAAAGCGATACTGACAAAGCATTGCAGCTCTATAAAGAATCGGAACAACTTTCTGAAGCCTTGCAGTATAAAAAAGGAAAAGCCTATAGCTTACTGATGTCCGGTAGGGCCTATTCCAAAAAAGGAGATTATCCAACTTCCATCACTTATTTTCAGAATTCCCTTGAAGTCTATGAAGATCTAAAGATTAAAGTAAGTGTCGCCAATTGCCATTTGAACATAGGCAGGTCTTATTACTATCTTACCGATTTCCCAAAGGCTTTGGAGCATCTTAAAACTGCCACAGAACTTAGTGAGCAATCCGGCAAATTAAGAGTAGCTTCAAATGCTTTGATGATTATTGCCATGATTTATAACACTCAGGGAGATTATGACAAAAGCCTGGAATATTATAAAAAATCAATTGTAATCGATGAAAAGCTGGGAGACAAAAAGGGACTTGCCGTTACTTATATTAATTTGGCGAATCTTTATAAACAGCAAAACCAACCCACTCTTGCTTTAGAGCATTATAATAAATCCCTGGAGATCTATAAACAGTTTAACGACGAGTATGGTGTTGCTTCCAATTTAAACAATATTGGAACGCTGTATCAGGAAATGGAAAACAACAAAGCCGCTCTTCCTAATTACTATAAAGCATTAGCCATCTTTGAAAAGCTAAAAAAAGATAAGGAAGTTATGGGTTGTCTGAGTAACATTGGTATTATCCTGATGTCGGAAAAAAATCCTAAAGCCTTAGCAATATTTAAGAAAGGATTACGGTTAAGTCAGGAAGCTAATGAAGCCTTTGCCGTTGCTTTTTTCAATAACAATATAGGCGGTTATTACTTTATGACTGAAAACTACGATGCCTCACTTCCTTATTATGAAAAAGCGGTAAAAACATATAAAAAAATAGGAGCTCAGCGGGAATTGTCTAACAGTTACCTGAATATGAGCCGGATTTATTTTTCAAGAAAAGAGTATGATAAAGCATTGCAGTTTGCCAAAGAAGGAAGTGATATTGCTAATGAACTTAAACTATTGAGCCTGCAAACTGATTATTCTCTTTTATTTTCAAAAATTTATTATGCTCTTAAAGAATATAAGTTGGCTTATGAAAGCGGACAGGAACATAAAGAACTGAATGACAGTCTTTATAAAAAAGAAACCTTTGATAAGCTGGCAGAAATAAAATATGAATATGCTTATAAGGATACCCTGACTACGGCAAAGAAAAGCGTGAACACCTTAAAGAAAACGGTAGCAGTTTCAGAATTACAAAAAAAATGGCTGATTGGTGGTTTTATAGGTCTCTTGATTGTTTTAGGTTTCTTACTTGCCTTATTAAAAATCAGACGGGTAAAAATGCAGAACCAACAGCTTTTGTTAGAACAGAAGTTATTAATCACTCAAATGAACCCGCATTTTATATTCAATTCCATACAAAACATCAGAAGCCTGATTAACAACAGGCAAAATGATGAAGCGGTAAATTATTTGGGTAAGTTTTCTAAATTAACCCGTCAAATTCTTGAACACTCCAACCAGAACTATATTTCATTGGCTGAAGAATTGGAAATGCTTGAGAACTATCTCACCATACAGCAACTTTTATATGAAAACAAATTCACTTTCAATATCCATATAGAAGAAAATATGGATACCGAATCGATATTTTTACCGCCTATGCTCGCGCAACCCTATATTGAAAATGCCATCAAACACGGGTTAAGCAACACGACAGAAAACGGAAAAATTGATGTTCATTACTATTTGAAAGAAGAAAAACTCTATTTTGAAGTAACCGATAACGGTAAAGGGTTTGGAACAGATGAGAAAGTCAGCAATCACAAATCACTGGCCATGACCATCACCAAAGAACGTTTGACATTCTATACTAAAAACAAAGATTTTGTGGTGCAAACCAATAACGTAATCGCTTCAGACGGAACTATAGAAGGAGCCAAAGTTGCTTTTGAAGTTCCTTATATTTATGAAAGCTAAAGTGATAAATAATATAAAAATCCTAAAAAAACCAGTTAAAGTATTTTAACTGGTTTTTTATTTTCGCTGGGTTTAGCAGTATGTATCTATCAATTGATTATTTTTACTTCCGTTTTTTAATCACATCCCTCACGTTTATGTTAAATTGCAAGCATTTAGTATCTTTTCTACTCCTTCTCTTTATCAGCCTCCCTGTTTATTCCCAGAATAAAACAATTGATTCTATAGAAACGATATTAGCGAATCGCAAAATTAGTGACACAACACGCATTAATACAATTATTGCGGGTATGGATAACACAATCATGTTGAGCAAAGCACATGTGGCCTACTACAATCAGCTACTTCCTGTTTTTACTAAAGGACTGGCAATGCCCAACCTTCATCCAAAAGTAAAGCAGATATACCAATTTGCTGCAGGTGTGTATTACTACAATACCGCAAAAAAAGAAACAAGTGAGGGCAACAAAAATGCACCAATCCACTTTGATGAAGCTATAAAGTATTGGAAAGCCTCTAAAGACTATAAGCCTATGGCATTAGCGTTGGTTGGTAAAGGAACGTACTACCGCCATATTGCCGACTGGCCAAATACGTTCAAATACTTTTTTGAAGCCTTAAAATTCTACGAGAGCATTCATAATGAAAGCGGAATATCAACCGTAAATATGGAAATAGGAACCGCTTGTATAGCCCAGCAGGACTGGAATAAAGCTATTGTCCATCTAAAAAAAGCATTGCCCTATTATGATGTTCCGGAGTCAGAATTAAGAAAATCAGACCGCCATAGTTTAGCGGTAATTCATAATAACATAGGTACATCTTATACCCGCCTTAAAAACTTTACCGAAGCCCATAACAATTTTCTAAAAGCGTACTACTATATCAAAAAAAATAAAGACCCGCAGGCTGAATCGATAATTTTAGTACAATTGGCGCAATCCTCCAGTGAATTGGGAAAACTAACTGAGTCGGAAGATTATTTAAAAAGAGCCTTAGATTTATGTAATGATGATATTTCAAGGCAAGGAGTATACGGAAGTGCTGCACGTATTAATTACAAGAATAAAAACTATGATAAGGCGGCAGAGTATGGTGAGTTGAGCTACAGCCTGGCAAAAAAGAATAAAAACATCAATTCACAGTCCGGTCTCACCTCCCTGCTATATAAAATTTATAAAGAAAGCGGACAGTATGAAAAAGCATTAAAAATGCATGAAGCGAATATTGTAATAAAAGATTCTACAAATTTAGAAGCCTCAAAAAACGAATTGGCACAACAGGAACTCAAATACCAGTTTGAGAAAAAAGAACTGCAGCAAAAAATACTCCAGCAAAAGAAAGTAACAGCCGTTGAGCTCGAAGCCCAAAAGAAAATGGCACTGGAAACTTCAAAAAATAAATTAGCCCGACAACAGTTGGTATACGATTTTGAAAAAAAACAGCTGAACCAGAAACTCGCTCAGGAAAAGAAAGTAGCCGCCATCAAACTAATTTCTGAAAAGAAAACAGCCGTTAAAAATAACTGGCTGATTGCCGTTTCTTCTGTATTTCTACTTTCGTTATTGGGCGCTTATTTCTACTACCGAAACAATAAGCAGAAACAGGCTATTACGGTACTGGAAAAAAACCAGATCAAGCAAAAGTTGCTCATTACCCAAATGAACCCGCATTTTATATTCAATTCGATTCAGAACATCAGAAGCCTGATTAACAACAGACAAAATGATGATGCAGTAAACTATTTGGGCAAGTTTTCTAAACTAACCCGACAAATTCTTGAACACTCCAACCAGAACTATATTTCATTAGCTGAAGAAGTTGAAATGCTTGAGAATTACCTCGCCATACAGCAACTTTTATATGAAAACAAATTCATTTTCAATATCCGTATAGAAGAAAATATTGATACCGAATCCATATTTTTACCCCCAATGCTGGCGCAGCCCTACATTGAAAACGCCATCAAACACGGATTAAGCAACACAACCGAAAACGGCAAAATTGATATTCACTATTATCTGAAAGAAGAAAAACTCTATTTTGAAGTAACCGATAACGGTAAAGGATTTGGCACCGATGAGAAAATCAGCAATCACAAATCACTGGCCATGACCATTACCAAAGAACGCCTGGTTTCTTACACCAAGAATAAAGATTTTATAGTGCAAACCAATAATGTAATCGCTTCCGACGGAACTATAGAAGGAGCCAAAGTTGCTTTTGAGGTTCCTTATATTTATGAGAGTTAAAGTGGTCGATGATACAAACTCTTTAAAGAGTAATACAAATTTATCATAGTTATAGATATATTATCTTTCAAGATATTCAAAACCATTATTTCTGGCAATTGAAATCAGTGGTGAAATTATCTCTTTAAATTTCTCATATCCGAAGTCAAATTCGTGTTGTTCTTTACCAAACAGATTTATGTATTCTTCAAGTAATTTAGACTTTGGATTATTTTGTGACACTATTTCAAAAGCAGTCTTCTGAATTTTGTAGAATTTGTCAAAGTATAGGTTAATTTCTGGAAGCATATCGCTCTTAACAGAATTAAATGAAACACTTATTGGAACGAGATTCCATATTAGATCATGTGAAACAAAGGCATGAGGAATAAAATGATCTAAAGCATACTTTTGAATACTTAATGGCACGCCAGTATAAATACAATCAATAGTTCCTAACTCTCTAAAAACTATATCCCAGAAATTTTTACGCTGGTTAAAAAGTGTGCTCCGCATTGGCGGCTTGATAAGCTTTCCTTGAATATTTGGTACATTTGGATTTCTTACTTGCAAAAAACCGGATAAGTTCCAGTAACAATAGTCTTTCAAAATTTTGGCATTATTAGTAAGATAGTTAATCCATATTGGATTAATATAAATTCTATCTGGAAACAAGGCGTACAAAGTTTGATTAGAAAACTGTTGAGATTCGGAAATAATCCTTTTGCAATACTTTGTATCATTCTCTTCTTTACTCCGGCCAATCCAAGGAGTTAGAAACCTGTGCGGAACATTTTTGTCAAAGTGTTTAAGAATGTCGTTTGTCTTCTTATGGGGGCTATTCAATAAAAGATGTAGTAAATTATGTTTCTTTATATTAATAGGAATTGTTTCATTTTTTGAAATATTCTTGATTGCCCTTTGTATCAAATCTTGATTACCAAAAGATATATGGAAATAATTTACTGTGTACCATGAATTTGTAAGCATCCTAGCAAAAAGTTCCTTTTTTCCTATTTCTGATTTTCCTTCCTCGAGTGATTCAATTATGGCTAGCAACCAATAAAATTTGTACGTTGCTGAAGTATTGTTGAAAGCAGATGATAAGGGGGCAATATTTAATGAATGAGATAGTGGCAGGCTCATTTTAAGTCTATAAAGAATTGGGTATTTTCCTTTTAATTTCTGCTAAAGATAGTGATTGATATTATATTTTAGAATTTTTGACATATTTTAGGAATTAAAACTTTATTGGACATAAAAAAAACTAGCCAAGGAATAATACCCCTTGACTAGTTCTCCAATCAACCTAACAAATCAACCTATTTCCAGCCTCCTCCTAAATCTTTATATACATGAACAACAGCGTTCAGTTGTTCTTTTTTGGTTTCTATCAATTCGAGTTTGGATTCCAAAGCATCTCTTTGGGTCATCAGTACCTCGAAATAATCGACTCTTGCCGATTTAAACAAATCGTTTGAAATATCAATAGATCTATTCAAAGCATCCACCTGTTGCGATTTTAAATCGTAGCCTTTTTGTAGGTTTTCGATTTTAGAAAGTTGGGTAGATACTTCCAGATAAGCATTTAAAACTGTACGGTCGTAATTGTACAGTGCCTGAAGCTGTCTGGCATTGGCACTTTTAAATTCTGCTTTGATGGCATTTCTGTTAATCAATGGTGCTGCCAGATCACCTGCTACAGAATACAAAAGCGATTCCGGGAACGTAAACAGATATGCCGGTTTAAAGGCACGTACGCCAAACGCTGCTGAAATATCAAGCGATGGATAAAACTCAGCACGGGCTACTTTTACATCCAATTTGGCAGCTACCAATTCCAATTCTGCCTTTTTGATATCCGGACGATTGCTCAACAATTGTGACGGAATACCTGAATTTACAGTAGCCGGCAATAAGTCCGTAAAATTGGTTTTGTCTCTTTTGATTTCCTGCGGATAACGGGCCAGCAAAAAGTTAATCTTATTCTCCGTTTCCTTGATTTTTTGCAGGATTTCAAACTCTAAGCTTTTTGAAGTCAGTACTTCAGCCTGGAATTTCTGAACTGCCAATTCTGTTGCTCTTGCTGCCTGTTTTTGGATTTTTACAATTTCCAGGGCATTGGACTGCAATTCGATGGTCTGTTTTACAATATCCAGCTGACTGTCTAAGGCCAACAATTCATAATACGAATCGGCTACTTCTGCAATAAGATTTGTGATGACAAAGTTCTTTCCTTCAACGGTTGCCAAATATCTGTTGACAGCCGCTTTTTTAGAATTACGCAGTTTTTTCCAGATATCAACTTCCCAGTTGGCATAAGCACCAATCGTATAATCCGGTAACGGGTCTGGTGTTTCAACTCCGGGTTTGATTTCGGTTGTGGCATCACCCGCACCCTGGCTTGTATATCGGCCCACTTTTTCAAGTCCGGCTCCGGCACGAAGTCCAACCGTTGGTAACAACAATCCTTTTTTAACACGGACATCGTTTTTTGCGATTTCAATTTCCTGTAAAGTGATGTTCAGCTCCTGATTGTTTTTCAACGCAGTATCAATCAATTCCACAAGATTCGGGTCTTTAAAGAATTGATTCCATTTAATCGTCGACATATTGGTCGTATCCTTGCTGGTTCCGAAAGATTCCGGAACCGGTTTGCTAGGAGTCTCGGCTATTGTCTGCGGCGCCTTACAGCCAATTACGGCAAGGCAAAACGCTACGACAATACTATATTGGTATATTTTGGATTTAAACATGATTGTTATCGATTTCTTCTGTTAATGGGTTCTCTTCTTCATTTTTAACCAACTTGTGCTTTTCGGCAATTCGGGCAAATATGTAATACAATCCCGGTATTACAAATACACCGCAAATCGTTCCGAGAAGCATCCCTCCTGCCGCGGCAGTACCAATGGTTCTATTACCTATTTTTCCGGGCCCGGTTGCAAAAACCAACGGAATCAAACCTGCAATAAAGGCAAACGAAGTCATCAGAATAGGACGGAATCTCGCTTTTGCTCCTTCCATAGCCGACTCTAAAACCGACTTACCGGCAGCATGCCTTTGAATGGCAAATTCGACAATCAACACGGCATTTTTACCAAGCAGACCAATCAACATTACCATAGCCACCTGAGCATAGATGTTGTTTTCCAATCCCATGATTTTCAGCAACAGGAAAGCCCCGAAAATACCCGCCGGAAGCGAAAGAATAACCGACAATGGCAGAATAAAACTTTCGTATTGTGCAGCCAGTACCAGGTAAACGAAGCCTAAACAGATAAGGAAAACCCAGATAGCCTGATTTCCTTGCGCCACTTCATCAGCAGAAATACCAGCCCAGTCGATTCCGTACCCTCTTGGCAGTTTTTTCTCCGCTACTTCTTTAATCGCCTTAATGGCCGTACCACTACTGTAACCTGCCGCAGCAGCTCCACTAATTTCCGCAGAAGTATACATATTGTGTCTTGTAATTTCAGAGAGCCCGTACACTTTTTCCATTCTCATAAAAGCAGAATAAGGTACCATTTCATCTTTATCATTCTTGACATACAGTTTTAAAATATCATCCGGCAAAGCCCTGTATTGCGGTGCTGCCTGAACGATTACTTTATAGTTGAATCCGTATTTAATAAAGCTGATTTCATAGTTACTACCTACCAATGTTGACAAGGTGTTCATGGCATTTTCAATAGAAACTCCTTTTTGCTGTGCCAGGTCGTTGTCTACTTTTAGCATGAACTGAGGGAAACTCGCACTGTAAAAACTAAATACCGAAGAAAGTTCAGGGCGTTTGTTTAATTCTTTTACAAAATCCTGAGTAACGGTTTCCATTTTCTTATAGTCGCCCGAACCTGTTTTGTCCAACAGACGCAATTCAAACCCACCTGCGGCTCCATAACCCGGAACAGCCGGCGGTTGGAAAAATTCGATATTAGCACCCGGAATTTCTTTCGCTTTTTCTTCCAACTCTTCCATTACTTCCTGTACAGAATGTTTTCTTTCACTCCAGTCTTTCAGGTTAATCAGACAGGTTCCTGAGTTGGCACCCGTACCTTCTGTAAGGATTTCATATCCCGCCAAAGCGGAAACCGATTGAACACCTTCTACCGTTTCTGCCATTTTCTGAAGCCTTTCCGCAACATTATTTGTTCTTTCCAGAGAAGAACCCGGTGGCGTCTGAATGATGGCATAAAACATTCCCTGGTCTTCATTCGGGATAAATCCTGAAGGAACCGTGCTGCTTATAAACCAGGTTCCGGCACAGAAACCAAGTAATGCAGCAAAGGTTACGGTTCTTCTGTTTACAATTTTCCCTAATACATTCTGATATTTGTCAGAAGCAATATTGAATGTCCTGTTGAAACCGTCAATAAAGATTTTTACAGGAGTTCTCTTTTTTGGTTGTCCATGGTGATTTTTCAGCATGATAGCACAAAGCGCCGGTGTTAGCGTCAAAGCCACAATACCCGAAAGGATAATTGCCGTTGCCATAGTAATAGAGAACTGACGGTAGAATATACCTACAGGGCCCGACATAAAAGCTACCGGAATAAATACCGCTGCCATCAGGAACGTAATTGCTATAATAGCCCCTGCTATTTCATGCATTGCTTTTTTGGTGGCTTTCAGTGCCGAGAGATGTTCTTCTTCCATCTTGGCGTGGACGGCCTCGATGACGACAATGGCATCATCGACGACGACCCCAATTGCCAATACCAGAGCGAATAATGTAATAAGGTTTAGGGTAATTCCGAAAAACTGCATGAAAACAAAGGTTCCGATAAGGGAAACCGGTACTGCTATAGCCGGAATAACCGTCGACCTCCAGTCACCCAGGAAGATAAATACTACGATACCTACCAGAATAAACGCCTCAACCAACGTATGGATTACTTTTTCAATAGAAGCATCCAGGAATTTAGAAACGTCATAACTGATTTCATAGTTCATTCCTTTCGGGAAAGAACTTTTCTTGATTTCTTCCAATTTAGCCTTAACGTCTTTAATAACCTGGCTCGCGTTACTTCCATAGGATTGTTTTAATACGATTGCCGCAGATGGTTTTCCGTTCAGGTTGGAATAGATATCATACATGGAGCTTCCCAGTTCAATATCGGCTACATCTTTCAGTCGCAACAGCTCTCCATTAGGATTGGAGCGTAAGACTACATTTCCGTATTGCTCTTTCGTTGTAAAACGACCGGAATATTTTAATACGTATTCAAATGCCTGCGACCTTTTTCCGGAACTTTCACCTGTTTTTCCCGGTGATGCTTCCAAACTCTGGCTTGACAGGGCTTCCATCACTTCATCGGCAGAAATTTTATACGCCAGCATTCTATCCGGCTTTAACCAGATTCTCATGGCATATTCACGGGTTCCTAAAATATCCGCAACACCCACACCATTAACCCTTTTAAGTTCTGACAGGATATTAATATCGGCAAAGTTGTACAAGAATTTCTGGTCGGTATTTTTATCATCACTGTAAAGGTTGACATACATCAGCATGCTTGATTCTTCACGCGTAATCTTTACTCCTTCCCTCACTACCAATGGCGGTAGTTTATTCACTACAGAGGCTACGCGGTTTTGTACGTTTACAGCTGCGAGGTTAGGGTCTGTTCCAAGGTTGAATACGACCTGGATACTTGCTTCACCGTCGTTACCGGCATCTGAGGTCATGTATTTCATTCCGGGTACTCCGTTCAGCGCTCTTTCCAGAGGAATGATTACTGATTTAATCATCAGCTCACCGTTAGATCCCGGATAATCTGCTGTTATATTCACTTTTGGAGGCGAAATCGAAGGAAACTGGGTCACTGGCAGGTTGAGTACTGACAAGGCTCCTAAAAAGACAATTATGAGCGATATTACTATCGACAACACAGGTCTTTGTATAAATTTATTGAACATTTACTTTCTTTTTAAGATTTTTGATTTTTGATTTTGGACAGTAGAGAATGGGCAATAGATGATAGATGGCAGATGATAGAGAATAGATGATAGATGATAGAGAATAGATAATAGACTTATAACTTAACAACTCTCCGTTATTAACCAAAAGACTAAAGACTATAAGCTATCAATTATCAACTAAAAAGACTATCCACTATAAACTATCCATTATCAACTAAATAGACTAATTCGTTTATTCTGCTTTTAATCTAAGACTACTCATTACCTTTTTAGGAGCTACATAACCGTAAGCGATTCTGTCATCGTCTTTGACTTTCTGGACGCCATCCAATAAGATTTTATCATTTTCGTTAATGCCGTTATTGACTACATATAAGTCCGGCATTTCGCCACCAATGGTGATTTCTTTTGAACTCAACACATTGTTTTTACCGACTACAAAAACATATTTTTTGTCCTGGATTTCATAGGTAGCTTTTTGTGGAATTACAATGGCATTTTTTAAAGGCACAAGCATTTGTACTTGTCCTGTTTCACCATTTCTTAGCAATTTAGTCGAATTTGGGAATCGGGCTCTGAAAGCAATGTTTCCTGTTTCGTTGTTAAATTCACTTTCAATTACTTCAACATCACCTTTGTATTTAAAAGGCTGACCATCGGCTAAAATCAGATTGACTTTGGTTTCTGCGCGGTCTTTGACGTTGGTCTGGTATTGAAGGTATTCCGGTTCTGATACGTTAAAATAGGCAAACATCTGGCTGTTGTCTGAAAGCGTTGTCAGTAATTCGCCTTCTTCGATAAGGCTTCCTAACTTTAATGGAATACGGTCAATAGTTCCGTCAAACGGAGCTCTGATTTCTGTAAATGACAAGTGGAGTTTTGCCAATGATACTTCTGCTTTTGCGGCCTGAAGTTTTGCCTGGGCAGCAGCCAGTTCATTTTTTGAAACTACGTTTTTATCTGCTAAGATTTTAGTGTTCTGTAATTCTATTTCGGCCGATTTTTGTTCTGCCTGGGCTTTCAGTAATTCTGCCTCATACATTTTAGGCATGATTTTAAACAGCAATTGCCCGGCTTTCACGAACTGGCCTTCGTCAACATAAATGTTTTGCAGAAATCCTTTTTCCTGGGCACGGATTTCAATGTTTCGTACCGACCTGATTTGCGATACATATTCTTTAGTAAAAGTAGTGTCGATTTTTATCGGGCTGGTTACCGTAAATTTATCGGCTTCTTCTTTTTCTACTTTTTTAGTTGTGCAACTAGCAAGGCACAACAAGGCAGTGATGCCTGTTAGGATGATTTTCTTCATTAGGTAAATAAATGGAAATTAAGCGATTGATTGATTGCTTGGAATACGACGATTCCTTTGGATCCGTAAAAACATCAGTAACCAGAAGCTACGCGAACAGCCATATCTGAAGAAGTGTGTTTAATAACAACTACAAAATATAATGATCACACTCAGGTAACCGATATATTCGAGTTAAATCAAATACGTAATACCCTATGGGTAATGTAAATAGGATTGGATTGGCCACAAAATGGCGAGAAGGTTTTAAAATTCTTTTGATAACGGTCCAGGATAGGCTGACAGTAGATTGTCTCATACCAGTTATCAGATAAGCTATAATTTCCTATGAAAAGTTTATTCCATATTCCGTCTTTGAGATCGTCTCCACCTGGTTGTCCTTCATCAAGATCTAAGTCACCCTCTTCGAGTAAGGTATTGCTTGTATCCTGATTGGTAAATTTTACCCTGTGTTTTTTCTGAAAACTATGAGACGAATGCGAAGTTGGTTGCGTAGCTGCATTAAGGTATTGCCCTCCGCTTAGCAGAAGTAAAGAGACATATACGAATAATGCAAATAGCTTTTTCATTTGCCGCCAAAAGTAAACAAAGTATTGAAACAAAAAAAGAAATTTCACTACGCTTTAACAAGTAAATGCTGCTACAACGTTTTCTTTGATTGAAAAAATGCTTTCTCAGTGTAATTTATTCTGTGCCAATATCTAAAAAGTGGCCAAGCCGATAGGATAAGTATCAGCTTTTCTCAATATATTCTGCATTGAAAAGATGATTTGGCTTTAAGTAGACAAAATTGTTTTGAAAGTCAAGAAACATATTAAACCTTTTCAAAACTTCATTCCCAAGAATATGAATGTTTTGTCCATGCATTGGTTTATTCGTAGTTACCAGTTGTACAGGCACATCTTTAAATTCATATTTACCGATTTTCAATTTTTGCAGGCTTGAGGTTATCACCGGGACTTCGTTTCCTTGTGCTCCTCTCATAATAACCTTTTTTATTACTTTCATATTCTGAGTAGGAAATTTGCCAATTTTGAGCAAATCATTATCGAGCATGGCTGTCCTTTGATAGCCCGTATCAAATAGAAAAAAGTCTGAGTTTTCTACTATATCCTGAAAAATTTGGCTTTCTACCAAAAAAATCCCCTGAAAAAAAGTAATCATGAGTTTTGAGAAAGCATCTTCTTTCAAAACAGAGATGGGCAGTTGCGGATGGACAACCATGATGTTCTTGTCATAATTAAGCTCTACGACTTTCCCTTTAAATAAATCCCAACCAAACCTGCCATCTGTATCATGTCCGGTTAATTGTGCGTCAAATACTCTTGTGCTGTAGTCCTGATTTCCTATTTTGATATCATAAAATGTGTCATACAGCTTAGGCACCGACTTTAATTTGTTTTTCATGACATCATTCGTCAGTACCAATTCTGTCGTGCCCGTATCAAAATTCAGATTCAAGGTATCGATTTTATTAAAAACAGCCTTGACATAGATAGTATTCTGTTTATTAATGGTTAAGGGAATGGTGTCTGGTAAAGATGCTTTATTCTGCGAATATGCAATAATTGGCAATAAGGCAAGTGTGAAAAGCAGGTATTTTTTCATGGAAAAATTTTCAGAATTGTTTCAACACAAATATAAGTTGGTTCTACCTAAAAATATTCTTTAAAACGCAGTAAGAAAAAATATATTAATTTTTCATAAAAAGATTAAAAAATTTAACAAAAAAATTATATTTGAAAAAATTAATTTCCAATATGAAAAACATATTCATCGCCTTTGTTTTTGGGTTTAGCAGCATTAGTTATGCGCAAACAGATTATTCTTTTGTTTATGACAGTGAGTCTTTTTTAAGTGATGGCATACGCCTCTATGAAGAAGGAAAATATCAGGACGCTTTAAAAACATTTGATAAAATTGTAAAAGATGATCCTAATTTTTATTCTGCCCAATATGAGAAAGCTATAACGCTTGCTGTTGGCGATGACAAAGAAGCCGCCAGAGCATTTTATGAAAATGCCTACAACAAAGGTTACATGAAAGAAAACCCATTATTTTATATGGCTTATGGAAATTTTTTAAGTGACCAGAAAGATTATGATAAGGCAGAAAAAATGTTTCAGGAATCATTAAAAATTTATCCTAATTCAAGTTCATTATTCTACAATCTTGCCTTGCTTTATCTTCGCAAAGAAGAACGTCAAAAAAGTGTAGACTATCTTGAAAAAGCAATTACAATAAATCCAAATCATGCTGGTTCTCATTATATGTTAGGTCTGATAGCACTTGAAGATGGTCGTGTAACCGAAGGCTCCATGGCTCTTCTCGCCTATCTATCGCTTGTTAATGAAGGTAAAGGCTGTGAAAATGCAATCTTAAAACTTAATGCTAAGTTTTCAGAAAATTACTTGGACAAAAGCAAACTGACATTCTCCAAATCAGGCGATAATTTTGAAGAAATTGACGTTATCTTACGGAATTCTTTGCCCTTAAAAAGTGCCTATAAAGTGAATTCGACAATTGATGACGTAATCATTCGCCAGGTACAGGCCATTGCTGAATATGCCGCAGAACATAAAGTGGAAGGTGGCTTTTTTGAAACAATTTATGTTCCATGGCTTGCTGATATTGTAAAGAAAAAACAATTTGAAGGTTTCTCCTATCACATATTATTAGGAATGAAAGAACATCTGGGCAAAAAAATTACTTCCCAGAATAAAAAAATAACAGCCTTTAATGAAACTTATCTTTCCCGAGATTTTTGGCAGGTATTTGCAAGACGTACTGTCGATTTATTTGGAAAACAAGAACAGGTAGTCGTTTATCTGAAAAACAACAAGCCTTATCTTTTAGGCAAAGAAGAAAACGGAAAAAAAGTTGGCAAATACAAAGTTCTTAATGAAGACGGAAACATGGTCGGCGAACTCAATCTGGTTAATGACGAATTGGATGGCCTGCAAAAATATTACGATGCCAAGGGCCGGCTTACAGAAGAAAAGAACTATTCGAAAGGTAAGGCAGAAGGTAAAAGAACCAAGTATTATGAAAACGGAAATGTTGAATTTGTAGAAAATTACAAAAATGATTTGCTGGAAGGAATCAGTACCTCCTATTATTACAATGGAGGAAAAAGCTGTGAAGTAAATTTTGTAAATAATGAACGTGATGGGGCTTTTACCTGCTTTTATGAAAATGGTTCAAAGAAAAGTGAAATCAACTATTCAAAAGGTAAGTTTAATAGTAATTATATTCTATATGATACCGCCGGAAATATCTCAAATAGCTACTCTTATGTAATGGGTGAAATTGATGGTAAGGTATACGAATACTATGATGGAAAAATAGTAAAATCAGAAATTGAATACAAGACAGGAAAAATTTCATCTCCTTATAAAGTCTATTATCCTAATGGAATCCTTAAGGAAGAAACTACCTATCAGAATAATAATCCTGCTACTCTGGTTTCCAATCTTCCTAATGGGAAAAAATCGTATGAAACACTTTATGACAAAGATGGATATGTCGCAACAAATAACTATTTTAACGGCAATGACATTCTCTATTTCCAGGAAACATACAAAAAAGGAGAAATAAAAACGGCCCTGCAATTTGAATCCGGAAAATCAAAAGCAACAGATGTACCTGTGAGCAAGGGGAACTATGTAATGAAAAACCTGGAAGGTATAGTACTCACCAAAGGCAGTTATGAAAAAGGAAAGAAAAAAGGAGAATGGAATTATTTTTATAACACGGGTAGCCTGAGTGCAAAAGAAAACTTTGACAACGGAAAGCTAACAGGACTAGCAAAAACCTATGCTACTGACGAGCGACTTTCATCTGTTCTTAATTACGTTAATGATACTATTTCCGGAGTTTATGAAAACTATGAACATGGAGGTTTATCTAATGTTTATCACTATAAAGGTGGTCAATTAAACGGCCCAAATAAATCTTTTTACCCTGACGGAAGCATTTCAAAAGAAAATTTCTACATCAATGGACAACTGTATAAAAGCATTCGTTATTGGCAAAATGGTAATGCCAACCTTGTGTCATGGTATGTAAATGATTCTGCTATAAAATTAGAAAATTATAGTCCTGATGGTAAAAAACTAAACGAAATTAATTATACAAATAAGAATGAGAAAATGAGTACTGCATTTTTTGGTGGTGCAGAAATACATGAAACTACGCTTAAAAATGGTGCATTCGAAGGAAAGTATATTGTAAAAGACAAGAATGGCAGGATAATAAGCGATAATAATTATGTAAATGGTCTCCGCCATGGCAAACAGATTGCTTATGGTCCAACGGGAGCACCAACCAGTGAAAGGAATTATTATTCTGGAAAACCAAACGGTGCAGGCAAATATTATGACATTGCTGGAAACCTTAGAATGTCTGATAATGATATGTTTGGCAGTGACACGGGACCTTTGGCACGCTATTATCATAATAAAGGGAAATTTTTAGAATACAACCAGTATAATGGCAACATTGAAGGCGAGGCTAAATATTACAATCAAAAAGGCGATAACATTCTTATAGTAGGCTATCAAAATAATGAACTGCTCTACTATATAAAACTAGACAAGAACGGAAAACTAAGCGAAAAAACTCCGGTTGTTGGTCAAACAGCCAAAATAATTTCATCTTATCCAAATGGAAAGACGGCCATTGAGATTAATTTTGTCAAAGGCAATATTGATGGTAAGTTGGTAGTTAATAGCCAGGATGGTAAACCCGAATATGAAGCCAATTACGATATGAATCTTTTGTCCGGACCAAGAATTGAATATTATGTCAATGGAAAGGTTTATAAAAAGGAAAACTTTAAAAATTCCAGTTTTGAAGGACTACAGCAATTTTTTAAAGAAGATGGAAAACCTTGGGTAACGGCTGAATATAAAAATGATGAATTGCACGGCCTTTGCAAAATTTATACTAACGGAATTGTTTCACAAACCCAAAGATATGATTCAGATGCGCTGGTTGAGATTATTAAATAAAAACTGCTTTTTTATATTCCTGTTTTTTTTGTCCTTACAAGTTGAGGCCCAAGAAAAAACGCCAGTGTTTTTAGAATATAAAAAAAAGTATGGTGACATCAATGAAGTCGTTATTAGCAATAAAAGTTCTTATGATATTTTTATTGAAAATAAGAAACTTCGCGTTTTACAAGACAGCTATTATGAATCCATGATACTGTCTGAAAACGGGATTCAAAATAATCAGGAAAACTTTTCCTATTCCGAATTGGTAAAACTTAACAAATATGAAGCCTATTCCATAATCAATGACAAAGGGAAAGATCGGAAAATTAAGGTTACACAAACGAATGAAAAGCAAGCAAAACAAAATTCTGTTTTTTACAATGATGTAAAAGAAAGACAGCTCATTTTTTCAAATCTGGAAGCCGGAGCTAAAAAAGTATATAGCGTACAAACGGAGTTTCTGGATCCTTTTTTATTGCACAGTTTTATTTTTGGAGACAATTTTCCAATAGTAAATTCCACATTAGAAGTCCGTACAGATAAAGACATCAATATTGGCTATCGTATATTCAATGACCCTACAAATAGTATTGAATTCTCTAAATCTGAAAAAAAAGGAAAATACATTTATAGCTGGACATTAAAAGATGTAAAAGCAGTAAAAATGGAGCCTAATAATCCAGGCTTCCGCTATTTCATACCGCATATAAATATTTATGTGAAAGACTATACTATTGACAAAAACACAACCAAGGTGCTTGATAATACGGAAGAACTGTATAATTACTATAAATCGTTTATTAAAAACCTAAACAAAACAGACGATACTGAACTCAAGGAACTCTCAGTTGAACTGACAGAAGGACTGTCTTCAGACACCGAAAAAATCAAAAAAATATTCTACTGGGTAAAAGACAATATCAAGTATATTGCTTTTGAAAACGGGTATGAAGGCTTCATTCCGCGTGAAGCCAGCCTGGTCTTCAAACGTAAGTTTGGCGACTGTAAGGACATGTCCAGTATTATTACTTCAATGGCTAATTATGCAGGAATAAAAAATGTAACCGTTTCATGGATTGGGACACGTGAAATTCCCTATTCTTATGAACAACTTCCTACTCCATCAGTAGACAACCATATGATTGCCGTATACAACGACAATGGAAATTACATATTTCTCGATGCTACCGATAGGGAGAGCCGCTATGGAATCCCAACTTCTTTTATTCAGGGGAAAGAAGCCCTGATTAGCAACGGCGATACCTACAAGATTATAACAGTTCCTGTGGTTGATGCAGAAAACAATGAAACTGTGGAAGTACTAAAACTAAGTTTTGATAAAGAAAAGATTATAGGTTCCGGAACTGTAGATTATAAAGGATTTGCAAGAAGTAGTATACTCTCCCAAATTGGAGACGCTTCTAATAAAAGGCGCTTTGATATGATTAAAAGTCTTGTGCTGAAAGGAAATAATAAATTTAATCTCAAGGGGTTTTCTGAAAAAAATGTTTCTGATCGCGACAAGCCTTATCAAATCGATTTTAATTTCGAACTTTCTGATTATGCCCTACAAGTGGATAAGGAATTATATGTTAACCTTTTCTTAGATCGCCTATATGAAAAATTGTCATTGGAACCGGATCGCGTAACCGCATTCGATTTAGAATATCTGGCAGCTTATAATGGTAGCTATGAGTTAGAATTGCCTAAAAACTATTCCGTAAAATACTTGCCGGAAAATGTCAGTTTTGATAATGCCCTCATGAAATTTGAAAGCCAGTATACCAACATAGCCGGCAAGGTTACTCTAGCCTTAAAGATTCAATTAAAAAAAATATTGCTTGAGCAACCTGATTTTGCCTTGTGGAATGAAACCGTTAAAAAACTTAAAAATACTTATACACAAACTTTAATACTTACCGAAAAATGAATTCTAAATTTAGAATAAAAGCAATATACGTTTTCCTTATTTTATTCAGCCTTAATGCCTTCGCGCAAGACTTTTCCTTTAAGAACTATAATTGGGATGAAAAGTCGGCTAAAATAGACATCCCTTCAAAATACAAAGAGGAAAAGGAAGCAATTTTAGAACGAAATACAAAAATTGAGCTACTTATTGATAAGGGTAAAGCCATCCAATATTATCTCATACATGAAAAGAGATATATCAACAGTGATGATGCCGTAGAGCGAAACAATAAAATCTATATTCCTTTTGGAGCCAATGAAAGTGTAGTTTCTACAAAAGCACGAGTTATTCTAAAAAATGGCAAAGTAATCGAACTTCATAATAGCGATATAAAAGAAGAAACAGATGAAGAAAGAGGTATCAAATACAAATATTTTGCAGTAAACGGACTTGAAAAAGGTGCTGTAATTGAAAAGATATTTATTATAGAAGAATTTCCTGAAGTCAAGGGCTATACCGTAAAAATGCAGGATGAATATCCAATCGTAAAAAGTACCTTCCAGTTAATTTATCCTGAACATTTGATATTCAGAACTAAAAGCTACAACGGACTTTCTGAGGCTGTAGTCGAAAAAAAGCAACCTAATGAAAAAAGCAACACTTTAACTGTGGTTGAAACCGATACGCCTGCACTTGACGACAATGAGAACTACTCGAATTGGAACAGTAATATTAAACGATTCCGTTACAAGTTGGATGAAAATTTAGCTAACGGTTCTAAAAATCTAAATAACTTTAAGGAATTCTCAACAACCTTATATGAAAGATTTCATCCTCAATATGACAAAAAAGAACAAAAAGCGATAGATGAATTTTGCAAAGGAATTGCTAAATCTAATGACATACAGGAACAGGTTTGGAATATTGAAAATAAAATCAAGAAAACAATAAATTATAACCGCTATATCAATAGCCAGGAAACACTACAGGATATTATCAAAACGAAACAGGCCAACCAAAGCGACATTTTAAGGCTGTACATTGCCGTATTCCAAAAAATGGGTGTTGAGAACAATATGGTATTTACATCCAATCGTTATAAGATGCCTTTTGATAAAGAATTTGAAAGCTATGAAAACCTCGACGAATTGCTATTCTATTTCCCTGCTATAAAAAAGTTTATGACTCCAACGGAAATTGAATACCGTATTCCATTAATTCCTAATGAATTGGCAGGAACTAATGGGCTTTTCATAAAAGAAAAAGCTTTTGCAGGTACAAAAATGGGAATTGGTGAAGTTGCAGCCATCGACATTCCAAGCGTAGAAGTAACACATGATATAATTGACGTTGTCATTGATTTTACAAAAGATCTTGAAAACCCTGTGGTAACAGATAAAATCCAATTTGGTGGCTATTCTGCTTTTAACTTTCAGCCGATCAAAGATTTTGCTTCACCGGAGCAATATAAAGATATGCTCAAAAGCATTGCCCAGAACTATACAGTCGAAACCGAATTCAAAACACTTACAACCGAAAATGACGGAGTTGACAACATTGGTAAAAAACCATTTGTAATGAATGTAGTATTTGAAGGAAAAGACTTGATTCGTAAGGCAGGGGAAAATTACCTGTTTTCTGCTGGTCAGACTATTGGAAAACAAATGGAACTCTATCAGGAAAACAAGCGAATGATGCCTGTAGAAATCAACTATCCACATGCTTATACACGTAAAATAAGAATAATATTGCCTGAAGGAGTTACTGTAAAAAACCTTGACAAATTCAATATGAATTATACTGCCGATGTAAATGGTAAAACGGAGGCTGCCTTTATCAGCAAATATGAGAAAAAAGGAAACGAAATTATCGTAGAAAATAAAGAATATTATAATATTCTGCATTATCCCTTAGAAAATTTCGAAGCCTACAGAACCGTAATTAATGCAGCGGCAGATTTTAATAAAATTGTTATCATATTAAATAAACAATAAAGTGCTAAAAATCCGGGCTACACCCGGATTTTTTGTTTTTAATGGCCTTGCGACTAATCTAAAATTAAATTATTAACCTATCAAAAGTATTTTTTCTTTTATCCATTAGCCGCAAGCTATTTTTGTAATTTTGCCCTCTCCAAAGTTATCTTTCCTATGAGATTCAGAAACATCAACATACCTCCTATTCCTGCTGTTCTTTTAGCCATAATCAGCGTGCAATCAGGAGCGGCAATTGCCAAAACACTTTTCCCATCCATAGGGGCTGCGGGAACGGCTTCATTGCGAATTGGTATTTCTGCTTTGATTTTAATGGCAGTCTACAGACCAAAGCTCACAAAACTCACCAAAGAACAATGGAAGTTTGTGATTCCTTACGGTCTTTGTTTAGGAGCCATGAATCTCGTTTTTTATTTTGCAATTGAAAGAATACCTATCGGGTTGGCCGTGACGTTAGAATTCATAGGTCCGCTAATGGTAGCCGTTTTAGGTTCCAAACGTGCTGTTGATTTTTTATGGGTATTACTTGCCGCCGCAGGCATTGTTTTGATCGCTCCCTGGACTACAAACGGAGTGGATATTCTGGGTGCGGCTTTAGCTACATTGGCTGGCGCTTTTTGGGCGGCTTATATTGTTCTGGGAGGAAAAATTTCACAAAAAATGGACGGTAATGAAGCGGTAGCAACGGGTATGCTTCTGGCGGCCTGCCTTGTGGTGCCATTCGGAATTTTTGGTGGCGGATTGGAAGGGCTTACTCCTAAGTTTTTAGGCATGGGAATCGCTCTGGCTCTTTTATCGAGTGCCATTCCGTTTACTTTAGAAATGAAAGCTTTGGGCAGGCTTCCTGCACGAACCTTCAGCATATTGATGAGCCTGGAACCGGCTGCTGCTGCCATCTGTGCTTTTATATTTTTGCAGGAATACCTTTCCTTCAACGAAATTCTGGCCGTGGTTTTTGTTGTTGCCGCATCAGCAGGGTCAACAATTACCTCCAGACGGTAGCTATTTCAGAATGGAATACCGTTCCATGAATTTTTCCTTAAATCTTCTGCTCATTGGTATCCTGTTGCCGGACAAAAGCTCTATTTGGTTATCTGACAGATGCAGTTTTTTGACAAGATTCATATTGACCACATAACTGCGATGTACCTGAATGAATTGTTTTTCAGGCAATTTTTGCTGCAACAGCTTTAAAGACATTTCAATCAGGAAAGATTCTTCATGGGTAGCAATAAAAACATATTTGCCCTCAACCCTGACATATTCAATACTGCTGAACAGTACTTTGGTCAGGGCTTCTTTCTTTTTGATTAAAAGGAAAGCCTCCATTATTGCAGTTCCGGTTTGGTGGGCAGAAAACATTCCCGGCATTTCCAGAAATCTTTCTATAGCAAGCTCAATGGCAAACTGCAACTCCAAAACATTAAACGGCTTAATCAGATAACTGTAGGGATTAGTCAATCGTGCCGATTCAAAAGTTTCCCTGTCTACAGAAGATGTCAGGAATACGAAGGGTTTCAACGTAGCCGGGTTTTCATTAATGCGTTGGGCAAACAATATACCGTCCGGGTCATTACCAAGGTAAACATCAATGATAACAATATCCGGTTTTTGAGCATAAAAATAACCTAGTGCATCTTTCAGGTTTGAAGCAGTTGCGGTTACTTCATATCCTTTTTGTTCTAAAGCTTCCTGCAATGATGCTGCCTGAAAGCTATCATCTTCAATAATCAATATCCGTATTTTTTCCATAATCTATTTCTTTACCAATTCCAGTACTATTTTAACCGAAGTTCCTTTTCCTTCTTCACTTTCTATCATCAGCCGCTCACCGTTTTTTTCAGTCATAATGCGGCAAAGCTCAAGACCAAGACCCGTGCTTGTCCTTCCTGAAGTATCTTTTTGACGCACTGTCTTTCCTGATTTTATAGTGTCCAGCATTGCTTTATTAATTCCTATACCGTTATCTTTTACAACAATTTCTGCCTGGTTTTCATAAATACGGGCATCTATTTTTATGGAACCTCCATCCTGCGTAAACTTTATAGCGTTGTCTATAATATTGCGAAGCACAATCTTAATAGCGTTGGAATCTGCATAAACCTGTATTCCCTCAGGTATATTCTTATCCAATCTTATATCTTTTATTTTTAGCGCATTACCATAATTCACAAGAACCTGTCCTACTATGGAATGTAAAGGCAATTGTTCTTTTTTATAAAAGGAGCCGTTTTTTTGTTCCAGTGACCAATATAATAAATTATCAAGCATGGAGTAAGTATTTTCTGTCATATTGATATTTAGGTCCAACTGTTTTTCCAAATCGGTAAGCTCATTTTTTATCAGGGCTTTCTTTAGTCTGAGGTTACTTTCTTTAAGCAAATACACCGGAGTACGTAAATCGTGTGCGATGATAGAAAAAAGTCGGTCCTTGGTTGCATTTAATTCATCAAGCTGTATATTTTGCAATGCAATTACCCTATTCTTTTTTATACGTTGGCTGTAAGAATACAATCCCACCAAAAGCAACAGCAATAAAACAGCAGCAATAGAAAAAAAGGTATTGCTTTGCATCCGTTTGGTATCGAGTTGCATTTTTTGAAGTTTAGCCTCTTTCTCTAAAAGTTGGATTTCCGTCTGTTTTTTATCGACAATAAACTTTTTTTCCTGTTCGGCAAGTCCCCAAATCCTATCCCTGTTCCAGATTCCTTCCAACTGTTCCACATATTTCTTATAAAATTCCAGCGCTTTTTTGGTTTGTCCGGCAGATTCCATAGCCAGAGAAAGATTAAAATAAATATCGTCTTTTATATCCACCGCTTCAGAAACCTCAGAATACAGAAGTGCCTTTTTTAGATGGTCAACCGCCAGACGATCTTTGTATTGCTCAAAATACAGGTCGCCAAGATTAAGATGGACAGCCGCAAGATTCAGACTGTCCTGAAACTCTCCATAAAAAGCAAGGCTTTTTTTATAATAAGACTCTGCTTTTTCGTAATCATGCTTATCAATATTGGCATAACAGCGGGCAATATTATTGTATATCGCACCTTGAAGTTTTTTATTGGCACTGAAATCATTTTTATGCAACAGGTCTAAATAATATTGAAGGGCATCTTCATATTGCTGGAGCTCAAAAAAAAGATTGGCAATATCAGAATAGAAACCAACATTTCCCGGAGGATTTTTTATGTTTTTACTAATTTTTTCTGCTTGTAGCATTGATGCCAGTGCCTCGTCTTTCAGTCCTTTTTTCCTGTAGAAACTTCCCCTGGCATAATAAGACAAATACAAAAGCGTATCATTCTTTGAAGTTTCACTGTAGACAGCTATAGATGCCAGTATAGAAGGAAGTACCTCGGAGTATTGCCTTTCATACAACTGTATGTGCATATTGTGAAAAGGGACAAAATCCGGTTGCTTTCTTCCGTCTTTTGTCCCTTTCATATTGTCTGTCAATAATGGGAGTTGCTTATTGGTATGGTGTCTGCAAATAGGGCATTGCTGTTTCAGTAATGATGCTACGCCAAAAGTTTCGTTTTGTCCAAATACAGTATAGCATCCAAAAAAAAAATAATTATATTTTTCATCTTTTTAAAATTTAGAAAGAGACGTATATATTCCCACGGTCTTTCCTCCTCTTTTTTTGCCACAACCACCCAGATTATCATCTATAGTAAGTTCAATAATATTATAAAATTCTTCCAGTTCAAATTCTTCTGTTTCTATATACCATAAATTTTCAACATCATCTTTTATATCTCCAATCCTATTCATGAATATTTTCTTTATTGGCAGTATTCCCATCATATGAATGCCTTCATCCATAAAAATATCTATACTTCTTTCGATAGAATCCGGAGAAACTTTTAGTAAACAGAAAATTTCCAAAGTCCATTTCTCATTGCCTGTATCGCTCTCACGAAATTTTGCATTGAGCAAAGGGGAATCAATTTCTAAATTTTGTTTCAGATCCGGAGCAACTAGGAGAACAGGGCGTTTAAACTTAATTTTTGTCATAACATAATTTTTTAGCGGGTTAAGTAATAGTAAAAATAAACAAATAAACTTTATTCCTTTTATCCTACCGTTCATACCTCCTGTTTTACCGCTCATGCCATTTTAGCCGAAAAGCCTTTTGAGTTGGGATAATATTGCCTTGTAAATCATTGAAAATCAATATTCATTTAAAAAAACAAGACAATGAAACCATCAATTGCTGAAATTCAAAAAGTTCTTACAAAAAAAGGATATGCCTTTTTTGACCAGAACAAGCCTTATAATGTCAACATTATTGGCATCCGAAGTAAAAATACCGTGGCTAATTCTTTTGACGACACTTTGTGCCTTGTTTACAGGGATGAGAGCCTTAGCCCACAAATTTTCACCTTTTCGGTTACTACCGATCCGGGATTATACTGGTTGAAAAATCCGACTAATGTTAATGGAACAGCGATTCTGGTTCCGGGACAATACAAAGGTTCGCATCAAATTGGACTCCATAAAGGCCAATATGAAGCTTTAGTACAAAAAGCACCTGTAAAAGTCTGGAGAGATGCCAATAAAGACGGCAAGTTAGATTTTTCCGGACCGCAGCACCAGGGTATTTTCGGAATCAACATCCACAGGAGTAATCCGGTTTCGGAATCGCTGACAGTTGAAAAATGGTCGGCCGGATGTACCGTGTTCCAAAAAGTAGCCGACTTCCATTTTTTTATGAGTATCTGCAACAAGTCTAAAGGACTTTACGGCAATTCTTTCACCTACACGTTGCTGGAAGAATCCGACTTCACTACGAGTTAATAATTCTTAAATATTTTCATTATGAACATTGGAGACCAATTTAGGGGACTTCCTATGGAAGACCTTATCGGTGGGCCGTTATCGGCTGCCGTAAAGTCAAACACCGACCTGGCAAAATCTACTGCCGCGTTCATCAACGACATCGGTTTTGAAAAAGTAAAAGATGCCGACGGCTCAATTATGCCGGGGCCGGCACGTATGGTAGATTTCGTTTTCGAACGTCCGGGACAGGACAAGGAAGGAAATGCTACCGTTGAAGAAGTAAAAATGAAGGTGCCGATGCTTGCCATCGTACCCATTCCGAACCTACAGGTAGACCTTGTCGACATTACTTTTGACATGGAGGTTAAAAGCTCCACCAAATCTGTCGAATCTTCTGCTTCAAAAGGAGAATTCAGTGCTTCTATGAGCGCAAAAATTGCCTTCTTTTCTGTCAATGCCAGCGTTTCCGGGTCGATTTCATCGAGCAAAGAAAACACGCGTTCCACAGACCATTCTGCCAAATACCATGTGGCCGTAAAAGCTACCAATCACGGTATGCCGGAAGGTTTGGCCAGAGTACTGGACATCATGAATGATGCTGCAAAACCACGTCAGATTGTAGCCTACAAGCCTAATGCCAACGGTGAAATCGAAAGAGGCGAAGACGGTAAACCTACAGAGCAAGGCAAACTTGTCAATGCTGACGGTACCGAAGTAACTCCTACTTCAGACACAAATTAATTAATCTATTAAGTTAACGCCAACTGCCATGATTCCTGACAATTCAAAAAAGACCACAATCGCAGAGATACGATATATCAAAAAAGTAACGATAGGTACTGTCAACCCAAGTGCACCCTTTACAGACGATATGCGGGAAGATCAGTTGGCGTTGCTTAACAAATGCCTGTCACAGCATCCAAAAGGCATCATCATAGGAAAAGACATTTCTATCGGGAGCTTTAAGCTGGGCGAGCATGAACTCAACATGCAGAGCACTACCTACCATGTTGGATTTGCCAGAAAACCTTACTGGCTTGATGAAAAATAACTTTAAAAAACACCCATACCATGTCGCAACAAAGATTTGACCATTTGTTACAGGCTATCCACAATGCTGCACTAAAAGCCCAGGAAATTACGGAAGAGCAGCATATCATGCAGATAGCGAAATATTTCGATGAAGACGGAAAACCTATCACACAGGAAATCCAGGTACCGACTCTCGATCCGGATGATGACCCGGAAACAATGACTACGCTAAAGGTTCCTTTGCTAAGCCTTCTTCCTCCGTCTGCTATAAAAATCAAGGAATTGAAGCTGAGTTTCAAAGTTGGGCTTGGCAAAATAAAGATAGACCCGTCTGATAACAAAAACGGACCAAGCCTGGACATCGATATGGGCGGCGGTGGCGGTATTTTCGGTAAGAAACAGGCCACGGCTAAAGTTGACATCACCTTTGAGGCAGGAGATCCTTCGGAATCTTTTTTAAGAATCAATGACTATTTAGTCAAGAGTGTAATCTAAAAAATCAATTACTAATCATTAAAATTAAAAAATTATGGCACTTATTTTCAAAAAGGGCTGGAACGAAGCCCGCAAAGACTATGTTAAAAAATATGGCAAGTACCAGGCCTTTCTGGACACACTTACTGAATCGCTTATTGTTGGCGCTTTTCGTAATGCCCGCAATCATTTTAGCGACCATTGGGTACTTGAGTTTATTGATATTGCTACTAACCCTGGCAGGGTTGAACAAGTTTCTATCGAACAAGGTTCGCACCAGCCGGAAGACCTTACAGGAGGAGGCTTTTGCCTGCATTTCACAGGAAGAGACAACTCGGGCTATGCTTTCCATTTCTATATTATCCAGAACCTGGACGGCACGCCGCGAATCATAGAAATTTCCTATCGTGAGAACGGGCAAACCGTTAGCGATTACAGAAGATAGTTTTTCTCAAGCACAGCATAAAAACCCGTAGCGGGTTCCTCAAAAAAACATCCGGATGTAAAGAGGTTTAACTATTTGTTTCACCTAAAAAATATTGTCATGGGAAGCTTACTAACCGTTAAAGGAAAACATCATGAAATGCTTTATGTAACCAGCGTCAACAGACTGGCCCTGGATGATGAATTATGCATTTTCGCCATAGCCGATTTTTCTCAAAAAAATGGCGTGCCCTACCCTAATTGTGAAATCCGGCAAAAGGTCGATATCAGCAAGTATGAAGCTGTTAACCTGGATGAATTGGCAAAGAACTAATACAAATTGACCATGAAAAAACATATCCTACTTTATCTGGGCCTATTCTATCTGGGCCAAACAGTTACGGCACAAAATATCTGGTCGCTTAAGGAGTGTATTGCTTATGGACGAGCCAACAGTTTTGAAGCTTCCGAAATTAAAATACTCAACGCTTCCTATAAAGAAGACAGGAAAAGCATTCGTGCTTCCTACCTGCCGCAGTATAACCTTGTTGCAAACGGTGCTTTTACGGCCAATGACAATGCTGTTGCCTGGAATCCGAATGCAGGCCTTGAAATCAATGCGCTCCTTTATTCCGGTTTCAGGAAAAAACATGAACTGCAGAAAGCCGACCTGATAATCGCCCAAAGTCAATACAATATTGCTATTGCCGAAAACAACGTCGAAATGCAGGTGTTGTATGCCTATACAGAAGCCCTTACCAAAAAAGGCCAGTATCAGGTCTGTATCGATTTTTATGAAAAGACCCGGCAGCTTTACGATGAATGCAGTGCCTCTAAATTGCTTTCTCCGGCCGATGGATATTTTTTTGAAGTTCTTTTACAGCAAGACTGTCAGGAAATTGAATCGTTGGAACAGCAATATGCCATAGCCTTGTTAAAAATCAGGCAGACCATCAATCTTTATGACGATCCAGATTTTGAAATTGCAGAAATCCCATCGTTTACACCAGGCCATACCACTCTTGACGTGGCTTATCCGCTGGCTCTTATTGCCGACCCTGGAATCAGCAGTAATCAGCTTGATATTGATATTGCCCGTGAAAGCAGCCAGATTGCCAAAACTTTATTACTGCCTTCGATAAACCTTCGTTACACGCCTTATTATGAGCTCCATAAATCAGGATTGCAACATTATGCCGGATTGCAGATTTCACTGCCCGTTTTCAATCGTACTGTTCAAAAAACAGCTATCGAAAAAGCTACCATACAAGGCTTGTTTCAGGAAAAACAATTGGACAACCAGAAAGAAATGCTTTGGAATGCGGTAGTGCTTATCATCAGCGAATTAAAAAACAGGCAGTCATTATATGAAATCAGCCTTACGACCTTAAAAAAATCAACACGTCTGCTAAATGACAGTGAAGAAAAGCTGAAGAATAAAAATACATATCCCGAAGCTTATCTGATCGTACGCAACTGGAACAAACAATGCGCTCTGGATTCTGTTGCCTTGAAATATCAGACCATTACGCAGGCCAAGCTTCTTGATTTCTATACCGGAACCACCTTATAATTCAATACAGTCCTTATGAATGCAATAGTCGAAAAAATTAAAAACCGTTCCTATTTCCATGAAACGGACAATATCGCCAGCGAAGACGTTGAAATCATTCCATCTGAATGGGAGAAAGAAAAACGCAGACTCGTGCTTGCCCAAAAAAAGCAGAACAAAACAGCCATGGAGCGGCATATTGACGATGAAATTAAATTGATGTTGGACCATATCCACAGAAAAAGTAACGACACTCTAGAAGTTGCAACATACGATTTAAAACTTTCTCAAAAAATCGAATGGCACGGGCAACTTCAAAAAGTCATAGCTCCTGCCAGTCTAAAAAGTATCAAATATGCAACCCGATTTTGTGGAAATTTCCCAACAGGAAGAAGCTTTTTCAAATTACCATTGGCAAAATACTTTTTTGGCCTTATTATTCTTATGGCAATTGTGATGGCAGTTGGTTTTTGCACCAAAGAAACCCGATTGTTTACCGGTTACTATTCGTTCGAATTAACAGATACAGCTATTTTGTATTTTATCAAAAGTTATGGCATTTCAACGGCCTGTTTAGGAAACCTGCTTTATTTGACCGCCAAACTTTCAAGACAAATCCATGATGTTACTTTAACTGCAGAACGTATTCCTTTTTACCGGAACAGCCTTTTATTCGGGCTAATGGCAAGCAGTTTTATTGCGTTTAAAATCCCGGAACTTCTTTTAATCGAACTCACGCCAATAGGCTACCTGTTTATTGGCATAATTGCCGGACTTCTTATTGACATTCTAAACCTGATATTCAAGGAATAACCTCGAATTTTTTCCTCATCGCAAGCCTATACGGCTAATTCTAACCTTAAAATTTTAAACATGAAAAAACTTTTTTTATGGTACTCCGGAACGGGTACCACAGCAGAACACATGCGTAATTTTTTCAACATTACCGCAAGCGACACCATCAAAATTGCCTATGTCGATGGTCTTGGAACTGAAAACAATCGTACAGAAAGCCAGACTCTCTCCAACAACCAGACCGGAAGCTGGACAGAATGGTTAATGGGCTTTTTTAGAAAAACAGAACTTTTGCATGACCAGGCCTACGGCTACAAAGAAAAGCACCAGTTAGCCCAACTGGAACACTATTTCAAATTGCTGGAAGAAATTGATCCGGAAAAAGACAACCATGTAGAACTCATCATTGGAGGGCACAGCCGTGGTGCGGCTGCTGGTGTATTGGGCTTTATCACAGCCTTGTATTCCTGCTGCAAGGAAGGCAATACGCTGGAAGGCAGTCCTATCAAAAAAATACGAATCCTGGGCGTTGACCCGGTACCGGGCACCAAAGGCAATGACCTTTTAGGACTTGAATCAGAAACGGCAGAATTCAAGAAAAATCCAATTCTTAATATGCTCAATTTTATTGAAAGCAGCAGTAAAAAAGAGGATTTGTTCAGTGTAATCTATTATGCTGCCCGTTTTGATGCGCGTAATGAATTCAAGGCAGACGATTACTGGCTTAATTTCTATAAGAGCCAGCTCCTGAACAAACAGATTGATACCGAATTCTATGTAGGCGGATTCAGGCATTCAGCTATGGTTTTTGAAGATGATGAAATCAGTTCATTATACAATGGCAACGCACGTCCAACAGCTTTGATGAAAGAGCTTGTCAAGCGTGAATTGGGTCTTCCATGCGCCAATATAGTCACCTTATATAACGGGCTGACTGCAACAGAACTGACAGCCTTGTCTAATCTGGCCAATGATACGGGCAACACGACTCTGATAAACCGCACGAATAAGAGCAGTTATGGTTCGGCTAGTGTGGTTTATACCGGAAGTTCATTGCAGGAAATCGTAAAAAAAATAACGGCCAACGGTACTAAAAAATCCGAACTCAATAAGGTAAACCTTATCAATAACAGATATTTAACCCTTTAGTCATTTTGAAATATCCCTATAACTTTTTTAGGGATATTTCTTTTTCAACCCCAATCCTTACTTCCATGAAAGAAAAACCTACTTCTAAACCGTATCAGTTTCCTAAAAAAGGAGAAGGAGCTTTTCGCGCTTATCAAAAAATCAGTAACGAGCTGACTTTAGACGGCAACGTACAGCTTGATTTGGGAAGCTTTAGCACGACTTCCATGAATCCGCTTGCCGACAAGCTTATTACAGAACAGCTCGGCAAGAATTTTATTGATTATAATGAATATGGGCAGACCAAAAAAATCCATGACAGAATAATAGGGATGCTATCCGGATTATTGCATGCTGCTGACCCCAATAACCCAACCGGAACCTCAACATTAGGTTCTTCTGAAGCCATACATCTGGCATTACTGTCGCACAAATGGAATTGGAAAAAAAGACGGGAATCTTTTGGTCTTTCTGCTTCAAAGCCCAACATCGTATACAGCGGAAATGCTCATGTCTGCTGGGATAAATTTGCACTTTATTTTGATGTGGAACCTCGCAAAATACCGCAAACATCACATGATTCATATCCTATTGAAGAAATACTGAAAAGCATTGACCAAAACACCATTTGTGTTGGCGCCATAGCCGGAAATACTTATACCGGCAGTATTGACCCCATTGAAAAACTCAATGATGAAATCATACGATTAAACAAAAAACACAATTGGGATGTTGGTATCCATGTCGATGCGGCCATTGGCGGATTTGTATTTCCTTTTATCAAAAAAGAAGTCAAAACCTGGGATTTTCGCCTGCCTTTGGTTCGGAGTATTAATTTATCCGGACATAAATACGGACTCGTATATCCGGGTATAGGATGGTTGATTTTCAGAGAAGCTGCTGTATTGCCAAAAGAACTGATTTTCACGTCCCATTATCTCGAAAAGCCAATAGAAACTTATACCCTTAATTTCTCAAAAGGAGCTTCCATGATTCTGGCACAATACTTTTCTATACTGCAGCACGGGAAGCAAGGTTATGAAAAAACAATACGCGATTACTGTAAAACCGCAGATGTTATACGAAAGAGGCTCCGCCTGTCAGGCCACTTTGAAACCATAGACGAAGGAATACTTCCTGTAATTGTGTTCAGGCTAAAAGATGTAAAAGAGGATATGCTAACCGCCTTATTGCTACACCTCCGTTCTAAAAACTGGATGCTTCCGGCCTATCAGATTCCGGGTATTTCCAAAAAGGAAACACTATTACGGATTGTTGTAAAAGAAAATATCAGTCCTGAACTTGCCCAATTGTTTTGTGACGACCTGATTTACAGTTATGAAACCCTTAAAAATGACTAAAATGAAAACTATCCTGTCACTGGTTCTCCTGTTGTTTTCCCTGTTTCCAAAGGTACAGGCGTCTGAACCTGCAAAACAGAAGGATGCCCCGCTTGAGGTAGCAGTATCCATACACCTAAACAAAATATACGACATCAATTCCGTCAACCAGACCTATATGATTGACGGCTATTTGGTCTTATCGTGGCATGACTCAAAACTGGAAAAAAAATATTGCCGGAAGTATGGCAACAAACTGGTGTATGAGAATAAAGAATTTCCTAAAGACATACTGGTTCCATCCTTTGAATTCATCAACATTTTAGGCGACAGGGAAATTATCAACAGACGTCTGATTGTCAATTCCGACCAAAATCTTATTTATAATGAACGTTTCCATGGCCGATTTACAACTCCTATGGATTTCCATAAATATCCTAATGACAAACAATGTTTTACAATCCAGCTGGAATCTTTTTCTATGGAAAAGGAAGACCTGGTATTTGTTAATCCGCAGCTATTTCCAAAGGTTCTGGACGCATCATATATGGAAGAATGGAACATTCTGGATAAAAAAGATTACGTCAACGAAATGATGTACAACCATCTGAGTGCCAACAAAAAAGGAGAATCGTTTTCACGCTGCAATTTTGAAATTTTTGCACAGCGCAAAATAGAATATTACTTATGGAAGGTTTTTCTTCCGATAGGCTTACTGGTTGTTGCTTCCTGGCTTGTTTTCTGGGTAAAAGATTTCGCCAACCAATTGAACATTTCTTTCACGCTCATGCTTACCATGGTCACTTTCAATTTCTTTACCTCATCATTACTGCCTACTTTGCCCTACAATACTTTTATTGAAATTGTCATCATTTCAGGATATATCTCTATTTTCCTGACACTGATAGCCATTATTTTTACCTATGCCTATTCAAAAAACAAAAGAACAACCGTAAAAATCAATAACTTTTTTCAGGTATTTTTTCCTTTGCTTTATATCTTGTTTATTGTATTATGCATAATTATCATTTTTGTTTAGATTAGTTTAAAAAAACAAAAAAATTACAACAAACTTTGCGGCTCTGCGTCTTTGCGAGCAACTATTTCACGCAAAGAAGCAGAGCCGCAAATTACAAAGCGTTTTCTTTTGCAAACTTTAAAAGCTCCGCAAGATTCCGGGCCTGGCATTTGTTCAGCAAATTTCTTCTGTGGGTTTGAACAGTCAGATAGCTTAGAAATAACGTATCTGAGATTTCCTGGGTAGATTTGCCATCTGCCAATAATAATAGTATTTCTTTTTCCCTTCGGGTCAACCTGGGAACTGTTTTTAAATCATGGATATTGGTTTTCTGTACAATTCCCCTAACTTCATTACTAAAGGCCAATTCGCCTTCAACAGCTTTGTTGATACAGTTTTTGAATTCTTCCAGTGAAGCACTTTTAAGCAGATAACCATTGGCGCCATTTTTAATCATCTGAAGAACAATGCTTCTTTCTGCCTGACTGCTCATGGCAAGGATAATAATTTTAGGAAAGCTCTTTTTTATTTTCAGGCACAAATCGATTCCGTTGGCATCCGGCAGAAAAATATCCAGCAAAATAACATCTACTTTAGCCAATCCCCCATATTCCAATAATGCGGCTCCGGTTTTAAAACTTCTAACGATTTCAACTTCTTTTGACTGCGAAAAAACAACCTGCAATCCTTCACTGACAATAGGATGGTCGTCTACGATTATTGTTTTATAAGGCTTTGTGATTGTCATGTCTGATTAAATAGATAGTTCAATATTAAATGCTGTTCCTTTTTCGGCAGACGAATCAATTTCCATTTTCCCGTTAAGCAGCTCCACTCTGCTTTTTAAATTTTTCAATCCCTGTCCGTTAAAACCATCCATATTTTTACTGTCAAATCCAATACCGTTATCTTCAACAGTAATAAAAAACGTCGACCGGTTCTGGTTGCAATCTACTAAAATATCAGTACCTTTTGAATGTTTCAGTGCATTGTTAAGGAGTTCCTGCACTATCCTGTAAATAGTAATCTGTATACTTTCAGGAATATCCTTACTGATATTGTTGGCATGGAAATCAATCTGTACCTCATCTGTCTGCAACATATGGCACAAATCATTGAGGGCATGTTCCAATCCTAATTTGAGAAGCGATTCCGGAATCAGGTTATAGGAAATCTGTCGCAATTCCGTAATCGAATTGTTAAGCAATGTGTTCATGCTTTCAATTTCGTTCAGGTCTACGGTTTCTGATGCTGAGTTTACTTTCATAAATCTCATTTTTAATGAGGATAGCATACTTCCTATTCCATCATGAAGATCTCTGGCAATTCTTTTCCTTTCTCCTTCTTCTCCCTTGATCATAGCCTGCATTACCTCAATCTCTTTCTGGTCCTTGAGACTTTTTAAGTTCTGTGCGTAATTTTTAGCATGCTGTATGGCTATCTTTTTCTGGTTCTTTGAGTTGATCCAAAGGAAAATAACCAATAACAATAATAAAACCGATAGGGCTACCAATAAACCGTAATACAACTTATTATTTTCTGCAATAAGCTTGTCGCGTTCCTGCTGAGCTTCTAACTGGGCAATTTTCCGTTCGTTTTCAACTTTGTTGAATTTTGCCTCCAACGCAGTTATCTTATCTTTGGAATATTGTTCGTTGAGGCTGTCGCTAAGAACAATATATCTTGATTTATATTTGTATGCATTTTTGATATCTCCCAGTTTTTCAAAGGCATAGGCCAGTTCCAGAGTATATCTTTTTTCGTCAACAGCAAAAAGAGAACCGCTCTCAATGAGATCCGACAACATCTTTTTGATATCTTCATATCTGTTCATCGCTTTTAATGGAAGATATTTGGCAAATTTCAAACGATTTGCAGAATATATATCATTAAAAAGCATGCTATTTGCTATTCCTTTGTCGTAACTTTTAAATGCATTTTCATATTGTTTTATCTTATAGAAATAGTAGCCTTCAGATAAATAATAGCCTCCGTTCATGTTTGACTTCGGGTAATCTTTTATTATCGCATAGGCCTTATCTAATGATTTTTTTGCCCCGGTTAGATTTTCTAGATGACACAGATTTTCGGCATCTATAATATAGATTTCTACCTTAGTTTCTTTATAAGTATAAGATGATCTGGGTGCTTTCTCAATATATTCCTTTGCTGAATTAAGATACTCTTCTGCTTTCTCCCTTTCGTTATTATTCATAAAAATTATAGCAACCGACTTATATAATCCACTTAAGACCTCATAATCTCCTCCTTTTTTAGCCAACGGCATCGCTTCTTCTATGAGCATCCGCATCGCTTCCTTTTCATTATTCTGGAACTGTTGCAGTATCGATAGGTTCCTTACTATATAGGCTCGCAAGGCATAGGATTCTTTTGTCTTGTATTTCTTGAGCTTTGTGTTGGCAAGACTTAATTGCTTTCCAAAATTTACCATATCACCTTTACTTAGATAAGTGGTTGAATTATAATAAACACCAACATCTTTTAAAAAAGGATATCGGGGAGCAATTTTATTAGCTACAGCTATATACTCGTCTGCCAGTTCGTTCTTTTTGCTTCTTCTGTATAATTCAGCAAGCCTGAAGCTGGTAATACCCTTAATACTGTCAATTCGTGTTGTTTTAATAATTTGTATCAGACTATCGGTATAGGTGTGATCATCATCAAGCGAATACACTCTTTGAGAGTATAATGCCTGCGAAATCAAGAAGATAAACGGGAATAATAATTTGTTTTTCATAGCCTCACAAAAATATTAACTTAAACAACATCTTCTGTTAAATTTTTAGATTTTTGACTAAAAAATACCTGAAATCAGGTAGAAAAATATACCCGATTTGAGGTATTGGAAGCCAGATACTGCCCATCTAACTTTGTAACACAAATCCTAAAAAAAATTAAAACAATGAGAAAGTCGATTTTAAAAACAGCAGGAATTATTGCAATTGCGCTATTTGGTTTAGCATCATGCAGTAGCGATGATAGTAACAACGGACCAGGAGGTGGCGGAGGTATTGACGCTGCTGTTGGTACATACAAAGGAACTTTAGATCCACTTGGAGGAGATGCACCAACCTATTTCGATGCAATTTTAATCGTTACTAAAGTGGATGGCAGCCATTTAAAAATTACTCCAAAAAGCGGGGAGCCATATTCAAACTATACTTCAAAAACAATGAAAGTATACAATAATAGTAATCAAGCTATCTTTGGTGATGGTAATATTCCTGAAGGTACATTTAGCTACACTATAAGCAGTAAAACACTATTAGTACAGACAAGACAACAATCTGCTACAGATCTCACTTATACCTTCCAGGGAACTAAACAATAATTCATATTTTTACTAGTTTATACATTGGCTCCTGAATTTATTATTGGGTTATAAACAGGAGCCCCTTTTTTTCAAAAAAAAGCACCCTAAGACCTTAAAATAAGAGGGGGTTATTTTGAGAGTTAGTAATGTCCTTCAACTTTTGAAGGGCATTTCTTTTTTAGCAAAAAACTTAAACAAATCTCGGGAAGTTTTTCGCCAATTAACAATATTTAAATCTCTTAGCGCCTCTGCGACTTTGCCTGAAAATAATTGCTCGCAAAGTCGCAGAGGCACTATATTTCTAACTTAATACAACTTTATTAAAAAAATTCACCATCTACATAAAACCAACTGTCTTTTTCTTTCCTGAAAAATGATTTTTCATGGTGCATTTGCGCTTTGAGGCGACTGTCTAAAAAATAAGCCTTAAACTCTACTGTATTTTCCGTGGCTTCCACTACTTCCAGTTTCAGCCAATGGTTGGATTTGGACCATTCCAGTATAGCTGATTTTGAATGATTCCTTCTTGTGGAAATATGTGTAGTAACGACAAGATAATCTACGGCCTGAACAACATAAGCGCTATATCGTGACCGCATTAGTTTTTCTGCAGTTGGAGGAGTGCTGTTACCTTTGATAAAAGGTTCGCAGCATTGGGCAAATAACAATCCCGAACCGCATGGACAGTTTAAATTATTCGGCATTGATTTTTTGGTGCAGCTGGTTCAACAATACCATATAACGTCCTAGTTCTACAAGCTCTTCATCTTCTTCAGCATGGTCTAATAGTTCGTCTAAAGTTTCGCTTACTTCAACCAGTTTGTTATTAGCTTCCTTATTCTGCTTGCCTGCTATCAGGTCAATGATTTCCTGTACGTCTTTTTTTAGTTCTTCGTAAACTTTACTGTCCATTTTATTCTGTTTGGGCTTCGTTGGAAGCATTATTCATTTTGATAATTTCTTTCAGTTTATTTTTCCTAAGCTTTTCAGCCTTTTGCTCCCGTTTCTTTTTCTGGTCTGTTTTCTTTTTATGTTCCAGCCTGTTTGTTTCATTGCGTCTTCCCATAAATAAAGGTTTTATGACCGTACAAAGATAACGAATTCAAAAAAACGACAGCTTGTCGCAATTTCCCCTTCCTATTGTCTTTTTCACACAGCATAAAATTGCAATACCAGAACTAATTTTGGATAAAATAATAAACAATAGAAACTATGACTAACAACTTTGATACTGCCGCACTCATTGCAGAAACCAATGCCACTTATGAAGGCATGGAACAACTGCTATTAACTATTGATAGCAGCTTGTGGGATAAAAATCCTGCTGAAAACAGCTGGTCTGTTGGCCAGGTAATGGAACACATCCTCAAAGCAAATTCCGGGCTCAAAAGCCTGTTTATAGAAAACATAGGTGAAACCAACCGACCAGTAGACGAAAAAGTACCCGTTATCAAATCGGTATTTTTAGATTTCAGCACCAAACTGGATGCACCTGGTTTTATTATCCCAACAGAAAAAACACATGACAAGCAACAGCAACTGGACAAAATGAAAGCCTTAAAAGATGGCACCTTACAGTTGATTGGCTCATCAGATTTGTCAAAAACCTGCAAGGGTTTTGAATTGCCTGTTTTTGGCTATCTGACACGTCTGGAATGGATTCTTTTTACACTATTCCACGCCCAAAGGCACACCAATCAAATCAAAAATATTATTACTGTTATCGATAAATAAAACCAAACATTAATCAAACAACTATGAAAAAACACAAAATCATCTTTTGGATTACTACTATCCTGATTTTTTTATTTGAAGGCGTAATGCCTGCACTCACATCACAGACCGAAATGGCCAAAGAAGGCATTCGCCACTAGGATATCCGGAATATTTTGGCGTTATCCTTACCGTCTTTAAAGTTTTAGGTGCCTTAGTGCTTATTATTCCTGCAGCCCCAAAACGGCTAAAGGAATGGGCCTATGCCGGATTTACTTTCGATTTCCTTGGTGCTTCTGCCAGCCATGCTGCAGTAGATGGCTTTGGATTTGAGGCTGTTTTTCCTCTTATTGTATTAGGAGTACTCCTGCTTTCTTATGTGAGTTATCACAAACTAAATTCACAAGATTAAACAGACAAACTGCTCTTTAACGGACAACTTAAAATATATTTTCAAAAAAAATGGCGCATCCGTTCCGATGCGCTATTTTTGTGTAAAAGAAAAACTCATGGATAATCCATTTTCGTTACGGACAGTTAACGTCACCCGATATATCGCTCCGTTGAGAGAAGGAGGTTCGCTTCCTGCTCTTGCCGATGCAGACGACGGTTTTAAATATGTATTGAAATTTAAAGGTGCCGGTCATGGCGTCAAAGCACTGATAGCCGAATTAATTGGAGGCGAAATTGCCAGGGCGCTTGGATTGGCAGTACCGGAATTAGTATTTGCAAATCTTGACGAGGCTTTTGGAAGAACTGAAGGCGATGAAGAAATCCAGGACCTGTTGCAGGGAAGTCAGGGACTGAATCTTGCCCTGCATTTTCTTTCCGGTGCCATTACTTTTGACCCGGTTGTGACAGAAACAGATGCCACTCTGGCTTCAAAAATAGTATGGTTGGATGCCTTCATTACGAATGTAGACCGCACATTCAGAAATACCAACATGCTCATCTGGCATAAAGAATTATGGCTTATTGACCATGGTGCCTGTCTGTATTTTCACCATTCCTGGAGCAATTGGGAAAACAGTGCCAAAAGTCCGTTTGCTTTGATTAAAGACCATGTTTTGCTCCCTAAAGCTTCCCGACTGGAAGAAACCGATAAAGAATTCAAATCACTCCTTACAGAAGATACGATTCTTTCGATTGTAAACCTGATTCCTGAAGAATGGCTACAATGGGAAGGTTCTGAAGAGACACCGGAACAGATACGAAATACCTACGCCTCTTTTTTGATTACGCGTTTAGCCCATTCAGAAATTTTTATAAAAGCTGCTCAAGATGCAAGACAAACACTTATATGAATATGCCATAATTCGTATCGTGCCCAAAGTTGAGCGCGAAGAATTTGTCAATACGGGAATCATTGTCTTCTGTAAAAAAGAGCAGTACATCAAAGTTCTTTACAAGATAGACAAAGCCAAGCTTCAACTCTATTCTGATGAACTTGATTATGACCAACTGGAACAAAATCTGCAGGCATTTGTAAAAATTGCCCAGGGAGCAAAAGAGGGAGGTCCAATTGCAGCATTCGATGTGCCTTCCCGCTTCCGTTGGATGACCGCTGTAAGAAGTTCCGTAATCCAAACCTCAAGGCCACATCCGGGTATGTGCAGTAATTTGGAAGAAATTTCTGAACGCTTGTTTTCAGAACTGGTTTTATAAAAAAAGCTAATTAACTTAGTAACAAAAAAATAGCCTCCGGGCTATTTTTTTATTGTCTTTCTATTAACAGAATTCCTGCTAATCGCTTCAAAATTAAATATTAATTTATATTTTAGTCACCGAAATAAACAGATTCCAGCCCAGAATGAAAATAGAGAACAAATGGTCAAAAATCACCGGCTGGTTTATATCAAGGCCTAGATTAAGCACCTTTATAGTATTCCTTGCGCTACTTGTTTTAATCTGTCCGCTTGTTTTGCAACGCTATGAAATTATCAAGGAAAACAGGGAGCAGGAAATGTCGAACATCCTCCATGTAGTTCAGCAAAATCTGAATCATTCTCTTAAAAACTGCTATACCACCACTATTTCCTTAGCCATGATTGTTAACGATAATGGCGAGCCTGAAAATTTTGATGCGCTGGCGAAAGTTCTGGTTGAATCGAATCCAACTATAGATGCCGTTCAATTAGTTCCTAACGGAATAATCAAATATACTTATCCAAATAATCCAGACTTAATTGATTTTGATATATTAAATACAAAATCTGTCAGGGAGGAAGCCCTTGAAACCATACAGAAAGGAAAAATCCATTTTGCGGGACCTTTAAAATTAAAACAGGGCGGACTCGGTGTCATAGGTCGGCTTCCTATATATAGAAAAGGTAAATTCTGGGGTTTTTCTGCGGTTATGGTGCGCCTTGAAACCTTATTCAAATCTTCGGGAATAAATTCAATCAAGGACTCCCGTTATTATTTTCAGTTTTCAAAAGAGAATCCAAAAACGGGCAGAACTGAATTTTTCCTTCCCAATAAAGAAAACTTTGCCGACAAATATTTTCAGGTCTTGTCAATTCCCGACGGTAACTGGAAAGTATATCTTATCAGCAAAAACAAATATGGGCTTATTTCTGAAATACGTCCTGCTTTGGTACTAACCGTATTATTCTGTTTTATCTTCTCGCTTTTTTTAACAAGCCTGCTCAAAAAGCCTGCAGAATTACAACTCCTGGTGCATGACCAGAAGAATAAAATCCTCAATGACGAAATAAAATTCAAATCTATATTTGACCATGCTGCCGTAGGCATTGCACATGTTGACTCTAGGACTGGATGCCTCATTGAAGTAAATGACCAATACTCACGTATGCTGGGCTATACGTTTGAGGAAATGAGAAATATGAGCTTCCGTGATATTACCTACAAAGACGATCTGGAAGAAAACCTGAAACAGCTCGAAAGGCTTAAAAGCGGCGAGATTAGAGAACTTACTATTGAAAAAAGATACATCCATAAAAACGGTAATCTTATTTGGGTAAATATCGCCTATTCCCCACTTTGGCAAGAAGGAGAAGAGCCAAGTTCCCATATTTCTATTGTTGAAGATATAACGTCAAAAAGGGAAGCTGAGGATGCTATCCGAAAAAGCGAAATACGTTTCAAAAGTCTTTTTGAAGATTCGCCAATTGCTTTGTGGGAAGAAGATTTTTCTTATTTGAAAAACTATCTGGAAGAAACGGGCCTGATTGGAAAAAACAGAGAAGAAGTAAAAGCTTTTTTTGATACCAATCCCGAAGTAGTCCAGAAATGCATTTCTCTTGTAAAAATTATCAATGTAAACAATGAGTGCCTGACATTGCATCATCCCAAAACGAAAGAAGACCTGATACAACGGTTGGGAGATGTGTTAAACAACGACTCCATGGATTCTTTCAAGGCACAGCTGGTCGCAATCACCCAAGGTGAAACACGACTAACTATCGATTCAAAAGTCAAAAAAACTGATGGCGAATATCGTGACATCAGCCTACGCTGGAGTGTCATGCCTGGTTATGAAGAAACGCTCGAACGGATAATTATATCAACAGAAGATATCACGGCACGAAAGATATCTGAAGAAATTGTCATACAGTCACAGAAAAAAATGGAATCGCTCATTAATACGATTGACGGAATCGTTTGGGAATGCGATTACAATACCTATATCTTTACCTATGTCAACCAAAAAGCCGAAGAAATTACGGGATATACCCGAGAAGAATGGTGCAGCGATGGTAATTTCTGGGCCAATACAATCCATCCGGACGACAAAACCCGGGCAGTAAATTATTGTGCAATTGAGTCTAAAAAAAGCCAACAATATGACTTTGAATACAGAATGATTGCCAAAAACGGTTCAGTATTATGGATTCGGGATATTGTGAATGTGATACATGAAAACGGCAAGCCGGTTTCTTTAAAAGGTATCATGATTGATATTACGAAAAGTAAAGAAGCAGAAAAAGACCTGAGCAACTCACTGGAACTCGTTACAGAACAAAATAAAAGGTTACTGAATTTTTCCTATATTGTTTCCCATAACCTTCGTTCACATACCAGCAACATACAATCCATTTCCACGCTGATTGAAACTGCAGAAACAGAAGAAGAACGTAACGAACTGGTCAAAATGCTGCAAAATGTTTCCAATACGCTAAACGAAACCATGCTCAATCTGAACGAAGTGATTAATATCCAGACCAATATCAACCTGATTATTGAAAATCTGAATATCAAAGACAATATCGACAGGATAATCAACATTGTTTCTGAACAGATAGCATTTAAAAAAGCCGTTATAAAAAATAACGTATCGCCGGAAATCTTTGTCAAATACAATCCCGCCTATCTTGAAAGCATACTGCTTAATTTTATTTCCAACGCTATCCGCTATTGCCACCCGGAGCGGAATCCTGTCATCATCCTGAGCAGTTATATCGAAAATGATAAAACCATTTTGGAAATTGCTGATAATGGCCTTGGAATAGACCTGACAAAATATGGCGATAAATTATTCGGGATGTACAAAACCTTCCACGAAAATCCGGATTCTAAAGGAATTGGACTTTTTATTACCAAAAACCAAATCGATGCTATGGGCGGAACCGTAACCGTTGAAAGCGAACCCAATATAGGAACTACCTTCAAAATCTACTTTAAATGAATCAGATAATTTGTCTTATCGATGATGACCCTATTTATCAGACGATAACCAAAAAAATCATCCATAAATCCGAAGCCGCAAGCAAAATCCTGTCATTTCCGAATGGCGCAGAAGCTATCGACGGATTAACAAAATTAGTACAGCAGCCTGAGGAATTTCCGGACATCATCATGCTGGATATTGAAATGCCTGTTATGGATGGATGGAATTTTATGGAACACTTCCAGAAAATAAAAACCATTTTCCCAAAAGAAGTATCGGTTTATATTGTGAGTTCTTCCATTGCCTGTTCAGATAAGGAAAGGTCGAAATCCTATAACGGAATTCTGGGTTATTTTACAAAGCCGGTTACGCTTCAGAATGTCCTGGAAATAGCAAAGAGCTAATGGTTTGTTTCCATTAGCTCTTTGCCTATACTTTTTTCCGCTTACTGGATTACTATTTTACGAACAGCCGTTTTTCCTTCAGAAAAGATTTTAGCAATATACAATCCCGAAGCAAGATTAATTTGCAGGGTTGATGTTCCTGAAAAGTCTTTCGTCAGAAGCTTTTGCCCTGAAATTGAAAACAGTTCGATAGTAGCCTGATTATTTAAACCGGCAATTGTAATATGGCTTTTTGCAGGATTGGGATAAATGGATACTTTAAGTTCTGAAAATTCCGGAGCCGAAAGAGAAAAGGTCTCTCCTGCCCTGCTTCCCCAGATATAATCCGCGAGGTAAGGATAATCAATAAACGGATTCCTGTTTTGCTGCCACGTATAAATATAATTGTTCCTGTTCATTTCAAAATCATCGGCAGGGTCATTAACGTTCCATTGCAATAATGTGGCAAGGTCTCCCAACTGTCCAACAGTAGAATCCGGCGGATTTCCGTTTACAACATTCAATCCGTTATATCGAACGCACATATAAAACACAGCACGGGCAACATCACCTTTCCAGCTTCCTGCATTTCCTGCAAATCCGTTATAATCTGTCAGTCCAAAATCTTTATTGTTACGGGAACTGTTTTCCGGGCCGTCTTCTGCTCTTAAATGGTGGGCGTCAGCATGACCATGGTTTAACATATTGGCATTGGAAGGTTCCCATACATTAATACCATCCGGAGTGTCAGAGGTTCCATTCGTAAATCCGCCTCTTGATTGCGGGTAAATATGCTCACGGTTCCATCTTCCAACACCACTTCCCGAATCCTGAAACAAATATTTGGAACGACTTACTTCTTTATACATCAACCAAACCTCATTGCTGTTCAGCGGATTTTGGTCGGCTGTTTTCAAAATAGTGGTAATATCGCCATAATTATGCGCCCTTACTACTGCCGGATTGGCAATAATGTCCTGAACAGCCTGTTTCAAAGCAGCGCCTGATTTTCCTTCAAGAGAATCATAATATCCCGGAGGAGCTGTACTTGCCACTGCTCCATGTGTCGGATTTAATGGTGTTCCCCACGGCGAGACTGTAAAATCATTATCTATAATCCTGACTTCAACATTGTCATTGAGCCTTACATAGCCGGCGGGTAACGTTCCAAACCTGATTTTCATCACTTCGTCTCCCTCATCTATCGCATCATCAATAAGCTGGATGGTAGTTGTAAAAGTTGAAGAACCGGCAGGAATCAACACATTGGTATTGGCTGTAAAATCAGAAGCATTAAAACTCCCATTTGCCAATGTATAGTTAAAAGCCAAATCACTGGTTACGGCTGTCCGTGTTGTAAAAGTAATGGGAAAGCTATCCCCTTCTGTATATAGCAGCGAAGGAACGCTTATGGATATTCCGTTAAAGATAATGCCACTTCCGTCGTTATTAGCTCCCGGAGTAGGCGCCTTAACTTCATATGTTCCGTCAGGTTTTCTTTGTATGGATTGGGTCGTTCCTAAACCATTTTCATCTTCATTAATCTGTATTGTCAGTCCCAATAATCCCATAAGCTGTGTAGCATCAGGGTCGCTGGTATCATAGGCCAAAGCATCAATTAAGTTAGTTGTTGTTGCCAAAGTACCATCAGGAAAATCTGCCGCAGAACCCAAATAAACAGCTACGGCATCGGCACCATTCTGGATTAGATTATCGGCAATAATCTTTTGCGGAACTGGAGAAACCGCATTGCTGCCAATCACAACCAATCCGTTGACATCAGTAACAAGACCGTTTAGCGAAATAGTGAGATAGCTTTTATTACCTGTACTCGCCGATTCAGCATTTCCATTGAAAAAGACAAGTACATAGCCATCAAGCAAAAAATTTGGCGTTGCCGATTTGAGCTCAACAAATTCCTTATCGTCAATACCGGGCGTATCAGAATCAAGTTCGTTAATAACTAACTGCCCATAAGAAAAGTAAGTTGAAAAGAGTAAGAATAAAACAGAAAAATATTTTTTTATCATGCTAAAAATGGATTAAACAATCAAAATTAAGCATTTAATATTATGAAATCTCCTATTTAACACTAAATACGACCAATGCCTACTAATTAAAACAGTGTAAAATTTAGGTTCTGTAAAGAAATACAGAATAGTTTTGATATATTTACGGGATAGTTTCAATCTTTTGTAATGGACGCATTTTTTGGCTATTTGGGAGCGCTCGTCATTGGGCTGGTCCTTGGCCTGACAGGTGGAGGCGGTTCTATCCTCACAGTTCCTGTACTCGTTTATCTTTTAGGAATTAATCCCGTTACGGCTACTGCCTATTCTCTTTTTATTGTGGGAACTACTTCCGCTTTTGGAACCATACAGAATTACAGAAAAGGATTCGTGGATGTAAAAACCGGATTAAAATTTGCGCTTCCCTCCTTAACTGCTATCTACCTCACCCGAAAACTCATCGTTCCGAAAATTCCTGAAATTTTATTTTCGATTGGTGAAATTGCCATCACAAAAAATCTGTTTATCATGATTTTGTTTGCCATAGTAATGCTGATGGCAGCACTTTCTATGATTCAAAATAAAAAATCTGAAAAATCAAACATTCCTCCCAATCCTGCCATAACCATCATACAGATTTTTATGGTTGGCGTTGTTATAGGATTGGTGGGTGCCGGTGGCGGCTTTTTAATCATTCCGGCTTTGGTCTATCTTGCCAGGCTGCCAATGAAAAAAGCTGTTGGCACGTCAATATTTATTATTGCTATTAATTCACTTATCGGATTTACGGGCGATATTGGCAACATTGCTATTGATTGGAGGTTCCTATTTATTTTCTCTTTTATTTCAATTTTAGGTATCTTTGCAGGGATATACCTCAATAAGTTCATCAACGAAAAAAATCTGAAAAAAGGCTTTGGGTGGTTTGTACTAACCATGTCAATACTAATACTGACTAAAGAGCTGTTATTTTAGATTCTCAAATAATAAAAATTATGAAATTAGAACAAATTTATACCGGCTGTATTGCCCAGGCGGCCTACTATCTGGAAAGTAACGGCGAAGCTGCTATTTTCGACCCTTTACGTGAAGTACAGCCCTATATTGACCGTGCAACTAAGGATAATGCTAAAATAAAATACATTTTCGAAACCCATTTCCATGCTGATTTCGTTTCGGGCCATTTGGACCTTGCAAAAAAATCAGGTGGTCAGATTGTGTATGGTCCTACAGCAAAACCTAATTTTGAAGCCATCATCGCTGAAGACGGACAGGAATTTAAAGTGGGAGCCTATACCATAAAGGCAATCCATACACCGGGACACACGATGGAAAGTACCTGTTATCTGCTTACGGACGAAAACGGAAAGCAACACGGCATCATTACCGGTGACACCCTGTTTATTGGTGATGTGGGGCGTCCTGATTTGGCACAAAAGATGTCAAGCGACCTGACCCAGGAAAAACTGGCTTCCCATTTATACGATTCGCTTCGAAACAAAATCATGATACTTCCTGATGACTTGATTGTTTATCCAAGCCATGGAGCCGGCAGTGCCTGCGGAAAAAACATGAGCAAGGAAACTACAGACACGTTAGGGAACCAGAAAAAAACAAATTATGCTTTAAGGGCAGACATGACCCGTGAAGAATTTACAGCCGAGCTTCTTGACGGATTGGGAATTCCACCGGCTTATTTTCCTCAAAATGTAATGATGAATATTCAGGGTTATGAAAGTCTTGACAACATATTGGAAAAATCATTCAAGCCACTAACTCCGAGAGAGTTTGAAGCTATTGCCAACCAGTCCGAGGCGCTGATATTGGACGTTCGCCATGAAGATGATTTTGTAAAAAGCCATATCCCCGGTTCTATATTCATTGGCATCCAGGGAGGATTTGCACCGTGGGTTGGTGCTTTGATTCGGGATGTAAAACAACCGTTGCTGCTAATCACCCCGGAAGGAAGAGAAGAAGAAACCATTACCCGACTTTCCAGGGTTGGTTTTGACAATTCATTGGGATACCTGAAAGGTGGCATTGCCGCCTGGAAAGAAGCCGGCTTTGAAACAGACAGTATTGAATCAATTTCTCCGGAACAATTTGAATCCGAAGTAAACGAGAAAAGCATTATTGTTGATGCCCGCAAACCGGGAGAGTTCAATGCAGAACACGTTGAGAATGCCTTAAATATTCCTTTGGATTTTGTCAACGAGCAATTAGCTGAAGTGCCAAAAGATGAAAACTTCTATTTGCACTGTGCCGGAGGTTATCGTTCAGTTATTATGGCATCCATACTAAAAGCAAGAGGCTACCACAACATGATTAATGTGGAAAAAGGAATAGCCGGTATTAGAAAAACAGGCCTGCCAATGACCGCATTTGTCTGTCCGTCAACCAATAAATAATTCTTAAAATTTAGGCAGTTTGCCATAATCCGATTATAATTTTAAATACTTTTGCTAACTAAATTCAAAAATGAAATTAAAAATGAAAAAAATCCTTTTATTGCTTTCTGTTACGGCATTCATGGTTTCCTGTAACAAAACAGGTGATGGCGAATATATCATTACAGGTACAGTAACCGGTGTCGAAAATGGAAAAACCGTAATTCTTCAAAAACAGGATGAAGAAATCATGGGAAAAATGATTCCTGTTGATACTGTAAAAGTTGAAAATGGAAAATTTGAACTTAAAGGTACCGCTACAGAACCATCTATCCACTCTTTAAGAATAGAAACAAAACAAGGAGAAATTGATTTCGTTCTTGAAAATGGTAAAATTAATATTGCTGTTGACAAAGATACGCTTGGAAAATCAAAAGTTACCGGAACGTATAACAACGAAGAATTAACGAAGTTCAAGACAGATACTCAGGCTATCCAAAAAGATATTCAGAAAAAAGCTATGGCTTTCCAACAGATGAATATGGAAAAAATGACGGCTGCACAACAAGCAAAAGATACTGCGGTAATCAACCAGTTGATGAAAGAATACGGAAAAATTCAGGAGCCGCTTATCGAGAAGTATTACTCTTATTCTGAGAAAAATCCAAAATCATTCATCAGTGCACTGATTACGCAAAGCCTTTTCAATACACCTGAGCCTGATTTCGCAAGAATCCAGAAAATATACGATGGCCTTACTTCTGAATTAAAAAACACGAAGCCGGGAAAAGCAATCAAGGAAAAATTAGAGAACCGTCTGGCAGTTGAAATTGGTAAAAAAGCACCTGATTTCTCAGCTAAAAACCCGGAAGGAAAAACAGTTTCCCTTAAAGAATCTTTAGGAAAAGTAACCATCATTGATTTTTGGGCTTCATGGTGTGGACCTTGCCGTCAGGAAAATCCAAACGTTGTGGCATTATACAATGAATTCCACGATAAAGGATTAAACATCATTGGAGTATCTCTTGACAGAGAAGGTGAAGCAGAAAGCTGGAAAAAAGCTATTGAGGCTGATAAATTGACCTGGACACACGTTTCAAACCTGAAATTCTGGCAAGACCCTATTGCTAAGAAATACAACATTACTTCAATTCCTGCAACTTTCATCCTTGATGCTTCAGGAAAAATTGTAGCAAAAGACCTTCGTGGAGAAGAATTGAGAGCAAAAGTAAAAGAACTTTTAGGCGCTTAATTCATATTCCGAAACAAATCATAAAAATCTCCCTTGTGGAGATTTTTTTATTTTATTCATTACCAATACATTAAAATTTTGTTGTAAAATATCTACAAAAAAGACTTGCATAAACTAAAAACAGTGCTATATTTGCAACCGCAATAAGCAAGGCGGGGGGGATACTCAAGCGGCCAACGAGGACGGACTGTAAATCCGTTGGGAAACCTTCGCAGGTTCGAATCCTGCTCCCCCCACAACAAATACAAAACCTGTAAATTTAGATTTACAGGTTTTTTTGTTTTGTAGCAAATTTAAAATACTACCTGACTTAGTTCGCGCCAAAACAACATCAATCATCATCAACTAATATAGAGATGCAAAATCATTATACAATCAGGAAAGGAAGTTTAAACGACTTAGCTGAACTACAAAGATTGTTTGTTGAAACTATAACCACAGTTTGCACTGCAAACTATGACGAACAGCAAATCAAGGTATGGGCTTCAAGCGTTGATAACAAAAAACGCTGGCACGAAGTCATGACAAAACAATTTGTTATAGTTGCCCAATACGGAAATAAAATTACTGGCTTTGCTACACTAGATAACGGAAACTACCTCGATTTTTTATATGTTCATAAAGATCATCAACGGCAAGGCGTTGCACAGCTACTGCTCGATACAATTGAAGCCGAAGCAAAACGATTAAATCAAAACATTATAAGATCTGATATTAGCAAAACCGCAAAACCTTTTTTCGAAAGAAATGGATTTAAAACACTTAAAGAGCAGACAAACGTAAGACAAGGAATTGAAATCATAAATTATAAAATGACTAAACAACTATAGTCGTAAAACTATCTATGTTAACTGACACTTATAAAAAAGCCCGGAGAAATCCCCAGGCTTTTTTATTAATTTTTTCAGCTATTATTCCAAAGAGAAGCTTATTGTTACGTTGGCCGTAATTTCTATTTCTCCAATTGCCAAAGTTTCTCTTGACATTGCATCACCGGCAGCTTCTGCTTTCATTGCATACATTACCGGAACCGGATAGTGTGTTTGAGAGTTGTCAGAAACCATGATAGCCTTACCTACTTTCTGGTTCAATGCAGAGGCATAATCCATCGCTTTAGTTTTTGCATCGGCTACAGCTGCTCTTCTGGCTTCAGATTCAAGCTGTGCTACTTTTGTAGACTTGAATTCTACTCCATTAATGTTGTTGATTCCGGTATCAACCAATCCCATCATTAAAGTATCATACTTAGACAGGTCCTTAAGTGTCACCGTAATCTGTTGTGATGCTACAAAAGTGTTTTTCTTTTTGTTATAATCGTAGCTTTTGTGCAGGTACACCTGTTTTGTCTGGTAGTCTGATGCAGGCAATTTAAAGCCTTTTAAGTATTTGATTACTGCATCAACTGTTGCATCATTTTTCTTTTTAACTTCTGCTGCATCAGCCCCTGTGTTTTCAACACCAATCGAAATGATAGCATAGTCTGGTGTTACTTTAATTTTTCCTTCCCCAGAAACGTTAATCTGTGGAACTTGCTTAATTTCTTGCGCCTGTGCGGCTGTTGCGAAAATGGTCATCAGGATAAAAATTGTTTTTTTCATAGTGTTTGTATTTATTTTTTTTTGAGTATTTCCAAATTACGTGCCAATATCAGAATTGCCTTCTTTTTTTGGTCATGTTTTTTGCAAAACCAGTATAAAAATACAGGTTTTTTAAATAAATAACTAATTATTTTTAACACTAAAATACTGAAAGCTAAGCCTTATAAATTACAGGCCGCTGTAAAAAACATTTTTTTAAAAATTACAATTTTCCTGTCTTAGCCATGATAAAAAGTATGACAATAGGAACAGCAAGTATGATTACCGTAAAAGTGTTTTCGGAAATAATAACAGGCGCACGTGACAGAGTAATGATATAGCCACCAATAGCCCCTCCAAAATGTGCCGTATGCCCAATATTATCACTTTTGGATTTCATTCCGTAAATCGAATATAAAAGATAGATAATTCCAAAAATATAACCCGGCATAAAATAAATTTCTAACGCGGGCTGTACCAGAATAGCAGCATAAACCACTCCTATTACCGCTCCTGATGCTCCCACTGCCCTGTAGCTATAATCATTTTTATGTAAAGCCATAGTCAACAGATTACCTAAAATAAGACTTCCGGCATAAATCATAAGGAAAGTAAACGAACCCAATCCTGCAATTACATAAGGAGCAAACAAATAAAGCGTCAGCATATTAAATGCCAGATGCGCAATATCTACATGAAGAAATCCTGAAGAAAACATACGAATCTGTTCACCGGCACGAATGCTGCCTACATGGAATTCGTATTTTCTGAAAAAAGACAAATCGTTGAATCCTTTGAAACTAACAATCAAATTCATGGCAATAATAACGATAAGAAAAATATTCATAAGAGGTAATTTGAGCGTAAAAATACAAACCCTTTCCTTATCAATTGTAAAAGCACTATACTATTTAACAGCATTAGCCTTATATTTGCATAAAATATTCCTCGAATGCAGTTACTACTTTTTATTATTCTTTATCCGTTCTTGTGGCTGATGTCAATATTGCCTTTTAGAGTACTTTATTTTTTCTCTGATTGTGTTTATATTCTGGTTTATTACATTATCGGTTATAGAAAAAAGACGGTTAGGGAGAATCTTGATATTGCCCTTCCCCATCTTTCCAAACAGGAAAAACGCATTGTTGAAAAGAAATTCTACCATCATTTCTGCGATAATTTTGTCGAAATGATAAAAACAATGACCATTTCGGATTCGGAAATTGAAAAGCGTTTCAAGTTTACCAACCTCGAAGTATATCTTGAAATGGAAAAAAGAGGAAAAAGCATAGCCCTGTTCTGTTCTCATTACGGAAGTTATGAATGGCTGATTTCAATGAATCGAAAAATTACTTTTAAAGGCTATGCCATCTATAAAACAATTCGCAACAAATATTTTGACAAACTGGTAAGAAACATCCGTGCCAAATTCCATGCACATCTTATCGATACGAAAGAAACCATCAATGTTATCCATGAAAATCAAAAAAATGGTATAAAAGGCGTCTATGGCTTTGCCAGTGACCAATCTCCAAAAGCATCCAAAGCTTTTCATTGGGGAGATTTTTTTGGCGTAAGGGTACCTATGCATACAGGAGCCGAAATGATTGCCAAACGAATGGACCTGAATGTAATTTTTGTGGATGTGGTCAAAACCAAACGCGGTTATTATGAAGCCACTTTTGCCGAAATGGTGGACCATCCGAAAGAAATTCCAAACTACCAGATTTCTGATATGTTTCTTCGCATGGTAGAACAACAAATCTTAAAAGCTCCGGAATATTATCTGTGGACGCACAAACGTTGGAAATTCCGCGACAAATCTCCTAAATAGCGCTAAACCACTGTTTCACCAACTCTTTTTCGGGGTTTGAAGCATTTTTATGGGTAAACTCGTTGGAGTTTTTATGGTATTCATATTCGCTACCCCACTCCTCGTGGTTTTGGGCTACGGCTTTGATACTTTCACAGACAAACTGAATCTCTGCATTGGTAGTGGTAGGATGAATTGACATTCGAATCCATCCCGGTTTTCTAATCAGGTCACCTGCTGTAATAGAATTCGTCAGGTCGTGCGAAGTTTCTTCATCAACATGCAGTAAATAATGTCCGTAAGTTCCGGCACAACTGCAACCTCCTCGGGTCTGTATTCCGAATTTATCATTCAGCAGTTTTACTCCCAGATTGAAATGCAAACCGTCAATATAAAAGGAAATCACGCCCAATCTGTCTTTATGCTGGTCTGCCAAAATAGTGATATTGGGAATAGCGCCCAGTTCAGAAAAAACGTAATCGATTATTTCGTGTTCTCTTTTTAGTATGTTCTTCACACCCATCTTTTCTTTGAGCTGTATAGCCAAAGCGGTTTTGATGGCCTGAAGAAAACCCGGAGTACCACCATCTTCACGTTCCTCTATATTATCAAGATATTTATGTTCACCCCACGGGTTTGTCCACGATACAGTTCCACCACCCGGATGGTCCGGAATCATGTTTTTATACAGCTTTTTGTTGAAAATTAAAATTCCCGAAGTACCAGGTCCGCCGAGAAATTTATGCGGTGAAAAGAAGATAGCATCCAAATAGGCTTCCTTATCTTCCGGATGCATATTAATATCAACATACGGAGCCGAACAGGCAAAATCTACAAAACAGACACCATTGTTCTGATGCATCAGTTTTGCCACTTCATAATACGGCGTTCTGATACCTGTAACATTTGAGCAGGAAGTTATGGAAGCAATCTTTAGCGTATGGTCTTTGTATTTCTCCAAAAGCGCCTTAAAACTATCCATACAAAGTAATCCTTTTTCACAGGCCGGAATCACTTCTACTTTAGCAATAGTTTCCAGCCATGAAGTCTGGTTGGAGTGGTGCTCCATATGCGAAACAAAAACAACAGGTCGTTTTTCGTCCGGAATAGCAGTAAATTCGCGAAGGTTTTCCGGAATTTTCAAACCAAGGATTCTTTGGAATTTATTAATCACTCCCGTCATACCCGTCCCGTCTGCTATCAGTATATCATCTTCATTGGCATTAACATGCTTTTTAATAATATGTCGTGCTTCGTGATAGGCCATAGTCATTGCCGTTCCCGAAACCGTAGTTTCCGTATGCGTATTGGCTACAAACGGGCCAAAATCATTCATAAGCTTTTCCTCTATCGGGCGATAAAGGCGGCCACTCGCTGTCCAATCCGTATAAATGATTTTCTTTTTCCCAAAAGGAGAAATAAATTCCTGGTCAATCCCAATAATATTATTTCGGAATTGCTGGAAATACTGTTCAAGTTCGGTAGACATTTCAGTTGTGGTCATTATGCTATTTATTTGCTCCAAAGATACTATTTTTTGCCGATTCCAAATCAAATCAAAAAACAGAAATATCAAAAATTGTTATTTTTCACTATTAACAAAAACGCTAAATCCTTCCATAAAATTGGCTCTTTTATGATTTTTTTGATACAAAGTATTTTTTTCTTCGGGCTTCAATCCTAAAGCTATCTTTTTGTTAAAGAAACGGTTTTATTTCACTTTATATTTTACAGCCAAAATCTTCATTTTTAATCAATTTAAGTCAGAAAAAACAAGGATTCCTGCCTTTTCTGAACTATCTTTGTTAGGCTAAATTGAAACTCTTATGGATAATTTAGATGCTGCAAGAATGCAGATGGCATTTACCCTCATTTTCCATATTGTCTTTGCCTGTATTGGAATGGTAATGCCTTTCTTTATGGTGCTTTCACATTACAAATGGCTAAAGACAAGAAAACCTGTTTTTCTCAAACTGACAAAATCCTGGCAAAAAGGCGTCGCTATCTTCTTTGTGACGGGTGCCGTTTCGGGCACGGCCTTATCGTTTGAATTGGGATTATTATGGCCCGAATTCATGAAACACGCCGGGCCAATAATCGGAATGCCTTTCTCACTCGAAGGAGCCGCTTTTTTTGTAGAAGCACTGGCTCTGGGATTTTATCTGTACGGCTGGAACAAACTACCGGAAAAATTCCATTTGCTAACAGGAATCATTGTGGGGCTTTCCGGGGTTGCTTCCGGAATATTGGTGGTTTCGGCCAACAGCTGGATGAATGCTCCTTCCGGTTTTGATTATGTAAATGGTGAATTTCTCAATATCGACCCTTTAAAAGCTTTTCTTAATCCGGCATGGTTTACACAAGCCTTACACATGACATTGGCCGCCTTTGTCGCTACTTCTTTTGCTGTAGCGGGAATTCATGCCTGGCAGATTTATAAAAACAGAAACGTAGCACTACACCTGGAGGCTTTCAAAATAGCCATCGTTTTTGGAGCTGTCGCAGCACTGTTACAACCTTTGAGCGGTGACCTTTCTGCCAAAGACATTGCCCAAAGACAGCCGGTAAAGCTGGCGGCTATGGAAGCCCATTATGAAACCGAAAAAGGGGCACCACTCTATATTGGCGGGATTGTAGACGAAGAAGCCCAAACGGTTAGTTATAAACTTGAAATCCCGAAAGCACTTTCATTCTTGTCTTTTGGTGATTTTAATGCCGAGGTTAAAGGCCTGAACGACTTCCCAAAAGAAGACCATCCTCCGGTTGCTATCACCCATTACGCTTTTCAGGTTATGGTAGGACTTGGAACACTGCTCATGTTTTCGGGACTGCTTTATTTTATAAGCCTTAAAAAGAAAAAATGGCAAGCCTCCAAGAAGTACTGGCTGTTTTTTGCCTGTCTGGCGCCTGTCGGTTTTCTGGCTCTGGAAGCCGGATGGATTGTTACGGAAGTAGGGAGACAACCCTGGATTATCCATAATGTGATGCGTACCAAAGATGCGGTTACGCCAATGCCGGGAATGATTTATAGCTTTTACCTTTATGTAATCCTATATGCCGTCCTTTCCGTTGCGGTAACCTGGCTGATGATACGTCAGATTAAAGTACTCAATAACTCTGAAAATTAAAGATTATGCTATACGTTGTCTTATTCTTTACATTGTTTTCATTATTCCTTTATGCCTTGCTGGGTGGTGCTGATTTTGGTGCCGGAATATTGGAACTTTTTTCATCAAAAGACCACCGGGTCTCTATCAAGAAAAGGGTTTATAGCGTTATGGGCCCCGTCTGGGAAGCCAACCATATCTGGATTATTATCCTGATTGTAATTCTTTGGATTGCTTTTCCCGGATTTTACAACGTTATCATTATTTACCTCCACATTCCGCTGACCTTAATTTTACTGGGCATTACACTTCGCGGTGTTGCATTTGTTTTCCGCCATTATGATGCCGTAAAAGACAAATCACAGTTGTTATACGACCGCATGTTTGAATTTTCATGTCTTGTTACTCCAATTTTTCTGGGCATGACATACGGAGCTTTGATTAGCGGCAATATCGTTCTTCTTGAAAACACTCCTAATGCCGATTTTGTCTCCGTTTATATAAAACCATGGTTACAGCCGTTTCCTATCCTCACCGGATTTTTCTTCAGTGCGCTATGCGTATTCCTTTCTGCTACTTTCTTGATTGGAGAAGCGACAGAATATGAAAGGAGAATGTATATCCGTAAAGCAGGAATAGCTACGTGGATAGTGGTTATTTTAGGATTTGTGACACTTGCCGTAGCCTACTTTGAAGAAAATAAATTTGTTCTCGACGTACTCAAAAATTATTACGCCATTGGCGCAGTAGCAGTATCGGGATTGTTACTGGTTCCGCTTTGGAAAAGCATCCGAAAAGGGAAAATAGTATGGTGCCGGTTTTTAGCAGGACTTCAGGTATTGCTGATTCTTTCTGCCGCCGTAGGCGCCCATTTCCCTAAACTTATCATTACCAAAACAGGACAAATCAGCTTACTGGACAATATGGCCCCGGAAAGTACGATAACCATCCTGGGCATTTCCCTTATCATTGGTGGACTGATAATTCTACCCGGACTTTTTCATTTGCTGAAATCCTTCAAGATGATTAAAATTCTTGAAAACGAAGAAAACTAAAAAAGGCCCACCCAAAGGCAGACCTTTTCAACTATCGACTATCGATTTTCCACTATCGACTTTCGACTTTTGACTATCAACTTTCGACTATCAACTAAAATATAAATTTAGTACTTAGGAAATTAGATTTATCCGAATTCACAATCTCATTAATGAGTTCCTTATTGGCATCATTCATTTTAAAAGCCACTAACGAACGGATAGAAAAAGAACGGATGGCATCCGGAATAGACAAAGTTCCCTCTGCACTGTCTTTTCTTCCCGTAAAAGGAAAAATATCGGGTCCACGTTGCGACTGGCTGTTGATATTGACACGGCTTACCTGATTGACTAACGGGTCGATAAGTGCCCCTACTTCAGAAGCATCCGTACTAAAAATACTTACCTGCTGTCCGTATTGAGCATCTATCAGATATTGGATTACTTCTTCGACATCATCAAAAGGAACCACCGGAATAATAGGCCCGAATTGTTCTTCGTGATAAAGCTTCATCTTTTCATTTACCGGATAAACCACGGCCGGATAGAAAAAGGACGCTTTTGATACGCCTCCATTTTCATTGACTACCTTGGCACCATGTTCTTCAGCATCCTTAATGCAATCATTTAGATAATCTATTTTATAAGGTTCAGGTAGTGGTGTTAAAGATACTCCTTCTTCCCATGGGAGGCCAAATTTCAAATTGCTCACCGCTTTGCTGAATTCACTTAAAAACTGGTCAGCTATACTGCGATGAACCCATACTATTTTCAAAGCCGTGCAACGCTGTCCGTTAAATGATAATGAACCCGTAATGGTTTCTTTAACAGCTAAACCAATATCCGCTTTTGAAGTAATGATTGAAGCATTTTTTGCATCCAATCCCAATACGGCACGAAGACGGTTTACTTTTGGGTGCTGCTTTTTCAACTCATTGGCTACTTTGCTGGAACCTATGAGCGTCAGTACATTAATTTTCCCTGAATGCATTAATCCCGGAATAATATCACTGCCTCTGCCATAAATGACATTGATGACACCTTTTGGAAAACTTTCCTGAAAAGCTTCCTGCAAAGGATAATGCAGCAGGGTTCCAAATTTGGGTGGTTTAAAGAGAATAGTATTTCCCATTATCAGTGCAGGAATCAATGTTGTAAAAGTTTCATTTAACGGATAATTAAATGGTCCCATACAAAGTACTACTCCAAGTGGTGAACGACGAATCTGCGCGGCTATACCTTCGGCAATTTCAAAGCGTGAAGAATCCCTGTCCAGGTTTTTTAGCGAATCGATTGTGGCATAAATATACTCCACCGTCCTGTCAAACTCTTTTACAGAATCAGCATAGGATTTTCCAATTTCCCACATAATGAGCCTGACTACCATTTCCTTTTTAGCAATCATCCTGCCCGTAAACTGCTCCACATGATGTATTCTTTCAGATACGCTCATGGTTGGCCACTCTCCTCTCCCATCATTATAAGCCTCTACAGCGGCATCAAGCGATGCCTGTGCTTCTTTTGGGGTTCCAACCGGATAGCTCCCTATCAGTTTTGGCTGCAACCCGCTGGCTGTTTTTATATAAACAGGCGAATAGACTTCATGGACTTCTCCGTTCCATTTTTTCATTTCACCATTGCTCAGGTATTCTTTTTGGTGGATTTCCCCGATTCGGAACTGTTCCGGAATAGCACTTTCTTCAACAAAAAGCCTCTCCAGAGATTCCTCAAAAGGTATTTTATTATTATCCATAAATTCTAATTTAAAGGAATTAATGATACGTTTTACTTTACGTAAATATAATCAGATTTAACGAGAAGAAAGTTTAGGCTTATATTATAATTTGTTATAATCCTATAGAAATTCTCAGTTGCAATTAACAAAGGCATAATTCTGTATGCTAATACAGCCTCACTTTTTATTTTCTCCAAAACACATTTAGTATATTTGTATGAACTACAGACAGAAACGCGATGAATTTTAATTCCATAGCGCCAACATTACAGCTATCGGCATTTGTAAAACATATTGAGGTAATTACCTCTGGCGCTTCCCTGCAGTCTGAAAGTTACCTGCGTTTTTTTGCAGACGGCTGTCCGGGTATTCTATTCAGCCAATCCAATCATGGCTTTTTTACGGATTCCTGTAACGAAAAACTTTCCAGCTTTTATCTTTACGGACAGACCATAAAACCAATTAATCTTTTTTCTTTCGGACAATTTACCAAAATTATCTTTTACCTAAAACCGCATGTATTGGGTTCTCTTTTTAGAATCAATGCGAGCGAAATTACAGATACCTGCCTGGATATATCATTGCTACAGCCAAAGGAAACGCCCATTTTGCTGGAAAAATTATCCGAAGCCGCTTCTGTCGAAAATCAAATCAGGCTTATTTCCGATTTTCTTCTAACGATTGCTTCAAAAGACAACTCCGACCTCATATTGCAGCAGGCCACAGAAACCATTATCCGTTACAACGGTGAGGTTATCCTGACCGATTTGCATAAAAAATTCAGTCTGTCAGAACGCACATTTGAAAGACGATTCGAAAACTCCATTGGCATATCTCCCCGCCTTTTTGCAAGAGTCTGCCGGTTTCGTTCCGCTCTGACACAGCTGCATACATATGATTATACCAAACTTTCTGACATTGCCTATGAAAATGGCTTTTCAGACCAGTCACATTTCATACGCACTTTTAAAGAATTTACCGGCGTGACCCCAAAACTGTATCTGTCAGAATTTGAAAATAATTTTGCAGCACAACCCATTGTGTCGGTTTGATTCTATTTTCTTTCTGTTTTTCCAGGCAACTTTGCTGAAAAAAACATGAAAACATTTCTATACATTGGCCTTCTGACCGCAAGCATTCACCAGACTAAAGCGCAAAATAATACCGCCGAAGGCAAATCTATTTTTGAGCACAAATGCCAAAGATGCCATGGAAGTGATGGCACAAAAGGGCTTTTTGGAGCAAAAAATCTGCAACTAAGCCGTTTGGAAAATACTGAACTTATTTTGGTAATCTCTAAAGGCAGGAGAGGCATGCCCCGTTGGGAAAAGAGACTATCGCAAACAGAAATTGAATCTGTGGCAACCTATATAAAATCATTACGAAAATAAAACCACTAATCATGAAAAAAACAACTATGGCAACACTGACACTCATTATTTCAACCCTGATGCTGGCCCTGATAGCAGGGTTATTTTACAGCTACTCCTGCTCTGTAAATCCCGGACTAAAACAACTGGATGATTCCGGTTATCTTGCAGCAATGCAGTCCATCAACAGGGCCATATTAAATCCTTTGTTCTTTTTGAGCTTTATGGGAACATTACTGTTTTTTCCCGTGAGCCTTTTCTTCAATTTTACCACATGGGATTCACCAAAATTCCTGCTTTTGCTTGCCGCTTTTGTACTTTATGCCTGCGGTACTTTTGGTGTCACCATTTTTGGAAATGTGCCCTTGAATGAAGCACTCGACGCTTTCCCCTTAAAAACCGCAACACTTGAAGAAATCAGCAGGGCCCGTAGAGATTTTGAAATTCCCTGGAATAATCTTCACAGCATCCGTACCGTTGCTTCTGTAATTTCTTTACTTTTGGTAATCATAAGTATCACGTTACCTTTAAAGGCTACAGAATTAATCACACCATAAAATAACCCTTTTGCATGAGCGCCCTCAAAGACATTTACTCACCTGTTTTTTACGACCGGCTAGCCAATATTTTACAACAAACTGTTCCTTCTTTTGATAAGAAAACTTTCGTTGCTCAAATCTTTGACGATTCATTTTCGCAAAAAGAATTGAAAGACAGAATGCGCCATACGACAAAAGTACTGCGCAATTTTATGCCCGATGATTTTGGAGCAGCTTCCGGCATTTTAGAAAAGACAATCCATCTTCTCCGCGAAAACCAACATGGAGAAGACAGTCTTGCCTATATCTTTTTTCCGGATTATATTGAAACCTATGGCCTGGATGATTATAGTAACGCCGTAAAATCAATCGAGTTTGTAACACAATTTATATCCTGCGAATTTGCCGTAAGGCCATTTATTGTCAGATATGGCAACCAGATGATTGAACAGATGGAAAAATGGTCATTACACAAAAGTCATAAGGTAAGGAGATTGGCGAGCGAAGGAAGCCGTCCAAGGCTACCGTGGGCTATGGCATTACCGGAATTAAAAAAAGACCCGACAGCTATATTGCCAATTTTAGAAAACCTGAAAAACGACCCGTCAGAATATGTTCGTCGCAGTGTCGCTAACAACCTTAATGATATTGCAAAAGACCACCCGCATATCATATTGTCTATTGCCCGGCAATGGAAAGGACACAGCAAAGAAACCGATGCTATTATTAAACACGGCAGCCGGACATTACTCAAGCAAGGACATCCCGAAATACTAAGCCATTACGGACTTGACAGCAAAGGTTTGGAGACTTCCGGTTTTCATATTAACACGCCACAAATAAAGTTACCCCAAAGTCTTGAGTTTGAATTTACAGTTAACAATACCAATAAGGAACCAAAACACATCCGTCTGGAATATGCCGTTTATTACAACAAAGCAAACGGACAGTTATCTAAAAAAGTTTTTAAGATAAGCGAAAGGACTTATTTTGCCGGACAAAAAGAAACCATCAAAAGAAAGCAATCATTCAAACCTATTACGACACGTAAATTTTATCCAGGCCTGCACAAGCTTTCCATCATTGTAAACGGAGAAGAAAGCAATCCGGAACTATTTCATCTTCTTGGCTAAAAAAAATTTTATTATATTTCTTAAAGACCCTTACATGGGTCTTTTTTATTTGTATAATTTTTCGCATTAAAAGATTGTAAATCACAAAAAAATCACCAAATGTGAATTATCATTTCATCAGCAAAATCAACATAAAAAGCAATATTCATTTGTTAATTATTTATTTAATAATAAATCTTCAATAATTTTTATTTAAATTTGAAATACCTCAAATCATATTGCTATGACGACAATTACTAAAACCATTGCGATGGTGCTTTTCCTATTGGTAAGCATGACCGGATATTCGCAAATTGGGATTGGCACTACCACACCAGAACCAACAGCCGCACTTCATGTAGAATCTACCACACAGGGATTCGTAACTCCAAGAATGACAACCGCCCAAAGGACAGCGATTACAACTCCTGCCAATGGAATGATTGTTTATGACACTACTTTGGCATCTTTTTATTTCTACGACACTCCAACAACTTCCTGGATAAAAATCAACAATGGCAAAGACGGAAGACTGAAATACAAACTTATCAGGTCGACAGACGTGCTGGCTACTGTACTCGCAGCTGAAAAAACAGCGGGTTCAAATACAAAATACCTGCTGGACGCTGCAACCTTATATGAAATTAACGGAACAATTAACGTAGACCTTCCTATAGAACTGAATAATGCTTATATTACCGGGGAAGATTCATCCGAAGACAAGCTTGTTAGAGCAACAGGCGACCTCTTTACAGGAACAACTGGAGGTTCAATGCGCGTATTGACGCTGCAGGCAACAGCTGGGAACGTATTTAATATTACCGGAACGGGCTCCATAGGAGGTGGTACACAAACTCAAAGTATGATTATAAGAGATTGTATCATAAGCTCATCCGCAAATGTAGGAAAATTGGAAAACTTTGCACTGGTATTTACCAGTATCGTACAATATGTCAACAATACTACCGGTATTATTTATAAAGACATCAGCCGTTTACTGATAAGCAATGTCGGGTGGTTTTCAAATAACTCCGGAACCTATGAAACCTTGCAGGGCACTTTCGGGTTGGTTACCAAACAAGGCGGTTTTAGTGAAGTAACCGGAACAAAAATAGGGCTTGACGTTTCTGCCAATCCAACTATCACTGGCGATGCCGTAATGGAAACCGTCGTTTTTACCGGAACGCTTACAACGGGAAAATATATTAATCCTTATACGGTGGGAAGTTATACCGGTTTTAATTTCAACAATAATTGGTCGGTACGTTGCACAGGCATTCCTAATGAAGGTGATTCGCAATCCAGTGGAACCGTTTATCTCGACAGAACCGGAACAGCCCAAAGCCAAACTCCGGTAGGAACACTTGCTGCCAATGTTAAACTCACTATTGCTGCGGGACTTAGTTCTAATCTTTACAGGACAACCTCAGCTCAAACCAACCGTATTACCTACTCCGGCAAGAAAGGAAGGGTATTTCAGGTAAACTGTTCCATATCTTTTGGAAATGTCTCCGGTGTAAACAATACTGAATATGCGTTTTTTATCATGAGAATACCGGCCGCCGGTGGAACCGATCCGCAAGTAGCCACAGAAACCATAATCGATACCAATGCAGGTTATATACAGTCTTTTCCCGTACAAGGCTCTGTCTATCTTAACACAGGCGACTCTGTAGAATTATGGATAAGAAGACTCAACCAGGGTACCGGTACCACAGCACAAAGCTTTCTGGTTCGATCATTCAACATGAGTGTTAAATAACCCAAATCTAAAAATCATGAAAAAGCTCCTATACTTACTACCGTTACTGTTATCATCTGCAGTTCAGGCACAGCTCTATGTCAGTACAAACAGTTACATGTATGCTAAAGACCAGGTTCTGTATGTAAAACAAGACATTAATCTGCAAAATAATGGGAATATCTATCTGAGAAACGAATCGCAGTTATTGCAAGGAACAACAACAGCTTCTGCAAACAAAGGACTCGGTAAAGTTTCTGTTTTTCAGGAAGGAACTTCAGATAATTTCGACTATAACTATTGGTGCTCACCTGTTGGCAATGCCTCGGCTGCTTCAGGAAATGAAAATTTCGGAATTTCAATGATTCACAGGCCAACAACTTCAACGGCCAGTACTCCGGCAACAATACTTCCATCTAGTAATTCTAACGGCACGGCCAATCCATTGGCTATATCGTCCCGATGGATTTATAAGTTCCTCTCTTCCATTTCCTATTCGCAATGGATATATGTTGGCGGCGCTTCTACCCTCGCTCCCGGCGAAGGATTCTCCATGAAAGGAACTTCGGGTAGCGACCCGATTATAGTCGAAGCTAATGGCATACAAAACAATCCGGGAGGAACCGGCGCGCAACGTTACGATTTCAGGGGCAAACCGAATGACGGAAATATATCGGTAACTGTTGCAACAAATAACCTGACACTCACCGGAAATCCTTATCCGTCAGCCCTAAATGTAAATGCATTTCTTCTGGACGCAACAAACAATGCCGCCACAGGAATTGCCTATTACTGGGAACAGGACAAAACTGTCAATTCACACAACGTAGGACTCTATAAAGGCGGTTATGGTGCTTATTCCCCTATCAGTCTTGGTTCAAACGGCGTATATGTACCCGCTACTTTTAATTCCTATAACTCTGATGGTTCACTGAATGGTGTTGGAACATCTTCCGGTTTGGTCATAGAAAGAAAATATGCTCCTGTTGGGCAAGGATTTATGATTAAGGGAGCTTCTAACGGTACTGTAACCCTAAAAAATTCACATCGTTCCTATTATAAAGAAAGCGGACCGCTGTCACAGTTTGAGCGCCCTGACAAACCGAAGATTTCAAAAAACAGTAACGAAACAACAAATTCAGGTGAGACAAATGCAACGGAAAGTGAAACAACAATTACTGAAGCACAGTTCAAACTCAACATTATCCTGAATAACGAATTTACCCGACAAATTGCCCTGGTATTTCTTCCTGAAGCTACAGACGGTGTCGACATTGGTATTGATGCTTTAAGCATCGCTCCGGACGAATTGCCCAGTGACGCTTATTTCTTTCTTGACAATAATAAATATGTAATTCAGGGAATAAGCTTTGATGTGGGTAAAAGAATTCCTGTGGGAGTAAAAGCAACCAACAATGCATCCATCAAATTTTATGTGCCGGAAGTAACCAGTTTTGATCCGGATCAGATGATTTATATTTATGATGCGGCTGATGGTTCTTATCACGACATAAAAAACAGCAGTTATCAGGTAAACCTGCCAACCGGAATTTATAACGACCGGTTCTTCGTTACTTTTGTTAATTCTGTTTTAGGTGTAGGTGAAGTTACCAAAAGCAATTTTGGCATCACACAAAACAATACAAATCAAACCCTTATACTGCAAAATCCAAATTTAGCAGACATCCGTTCTGTCATCTTATTTGACATTACGGGCAAAAGTATTTTCAAGAAAAACAATCTGGGAATTAATGACAAATACTCGTTTTCAACAAGCGGATTAAGCAAAGGAGTCTATATAATCGATCTGGTGACCTCAGACAACCAGAAATTCAGCCAGAAAATAATCATCAACAATCATAAAGAATAAGCCTTTTTTAAAGGCTTTTCTTTTTTAATACATTTTTTTCATAGTTTAGAACTCAATAAATCATCATCAAAAATTATGAAATTAAAATTATTTGCGGTCTTCTTCATCACTTGCCCGCTTACCACATTTGGACAAGACATCGTCTACAAAGACATTGCGCAACAATTGTTATCAATTGATGAATCAGACCAGAAATACCGAAACCAGATTGACGAAACAATCAGCCGTTTTGGAAACAACTCAAAAGAGGCAAAGGAACTTTTCAAAAACATGAAAACTACTGACTCACTGAATCTGATTCAGGTTGAAAAAATACTCAGCAAATACGGTTGGCTGGGTGCTGACAAAATTGGCAGCCAGGCCAATACCACACTGTTTATGGTGATACAGCATGCTGATTTACCGGCACAGCTAAAATACCTTCCCGTAATGAGAACCGCCGTAAAACAAGGAAATGCAAAAGCCGCATCGCTGGCATTACTCGAAGACCGTGCCGCTTTAAAACAAGGAAAAAAACAGATTTACGGCAGCCAGGTTAGCTGGAATATGGAAACCAATGTCAGTTTTGTAGCTCCGCTCGAAGATCCGGACAATGTAGACAAACGCAGGGCTGCAGTAGGACTTCCAACACTAGCCGATTATCTGTTGGAAATTGGGCTGGACTGGAATGTCGAGCAATACAAAAAAGAACTGCCCGAACTTGAAAAAACTTTCTTTAAAAAGAAATAGCAGTCATTAGACCTACTTGCAGAGCAAACTGCCTCTAAAGTACTTTTCTTTAATCATCTGCCCTATTTTTTCTTAACTTCGTTTGCATTAACAATCATCAATCATCAAACTAATGAAATCAAAATTATTCCTGCTTTTGCTATTAACCTGTTTCTATGCTTTTGGACAAGATTACCGTTCCACAATTGCCCAAGCCGAACAACTCTACAACATTAAAAACTATGCAAAATCAACCTCTAAATATAAGGAGGCCTTTACAATTGAACAGAAAAACAGTAATGATTATTACAATGCAGCCTGCTCAGCTGCACTTTCGGGTAAAAAGGATTTGGCTTTTGAATGGCTGAATCAGGCTCTCAAAAATGGCTGGACCAACTTACAGCACATGAAATCAGATACCGATCTGAAAACGCTTCATACCGATAAAAAATGGGATAAACTTATAGCTGCAATACAGCAAGAAATAGATAAAGGAGCAGTAGGCATAGATAAGCCGCTTCAGGCAGAATTGATTGCTATTTATAATGATGACCAAACAATACGCCAACATTATATGACCGCACTAAAAGAATTTGGCAACCAAAGCAAACAGGCTGACAGTATAGCTAAAATTATGGGATATAAAGACAGCATTAACCTTATTAAAGTAAAAGACATTTTGGACAAAAGAGGCTGGGTTGGTCCGAATAAAGTAGGCGCTCAGGCAAATATGACATTGTTTCTTGTAATACAGCATTCAGATTTAGAAACACAGCAAAAATACCTTCCTATGATGCGGGAAGCAGTCAAAAATAAAAACGCCCAAAGTAGCGCGCTTGCTCTTTTGGAAGACAGGGTTGCTTTAGGAGAGGGAAAAAAACAGATTTACGGCAGTCAGATTGGATACGACAGTAAAACCACAAAAAACTATGTACTGCCACTGGAAGATCCTGACAATGTGGACCACCGAAGAGAAGAGGTTGGACTGGGACCAATTTCTGAATATGTAAAGACCTGGGACATAGTCTGGAATGTAGAAGAGTATAAACTAATGCTTTCCGAAATAGAAAAACAAAAGAAAAAAACGAACTAACATACTATGATCAGACATTCCGGACATCTATCCTGACTTTAGGGATCTGTTTCTCTGTATTTTCTATTTCAGAATAAATTTTAATGGGATTATCTAACACAATTACTACCCTATTAGCCAGGTCACAATTGGTCCTGACAGAAAATAAATAAACATGAAACATTTCTTTCTTCTGGTTCTCTCAGTAATTGTATTCATATCGTGTAAAAATACACCTGAAAACAACATTAAAGAAATAGCTAGCAGCTATAATAAAAAAGGAGCTTTCAATGGTGCGCTTTTAGTTGCCAAAAATGGAAAGATCCTTTACGACACTGTTTTAGGCTATAGCAATTTCAAGACAAAAGAGCCTTTAAACAGTAATACTGCTTTTTATATCGCTTCGCTTGCCAAGCCATTTACAGCTTTGGCTATTATGCAATTGAAAGAGCAGAAAAAATTATCATACGATAATCCAATTTCACTATATATCCCAAATATCCCGGAGTTTACACAAAAAGTTACCATACGCCAATTACTCAATCATACAGCAGGAATTCCCGATTATGAAAAGGAAATGCCTAATGTAAAAAATCTTATGAATGAGCAGGTTATGCAATGGCTTGCTACAAAAAACAGCCTGAACTTTTCGCCTGGTGAAAAATTCGAGTACAGTAATACCGGCTACATTATTTTAGCCGCAATTATTGAAAAAATAAGCGGTAAATCATATGCCGGTTTTTGCAAGGAAGCCATTTTCAAGCCTTTAAATTTAAATCGGACTATTGTCTACGATACTACAAAACCCACAATTACAAACAGAGCCATTGGTTACAACAAAAACAAAGAACCCGACGATTATTCGATTTTAACTACTGGCGATGGGAGTATTTTCTCAACGACAAAAGATTTGTTTATATGGGAACAGGCTCTTTATGGGCAAAAGCTGCTTAGCAGAAAAGAAATGGAAAATGCCTATAAAACCGCAACGCTAAATGATGGAAGCATTTCTAATTATGGTTTTGGCTGGAATATAAAAGAAGAAAATGGTCAGAAAATCGTAAGCCATACCGGTGGATTAAATGGTTATAGAGCCTGTATTTGGAGAAATCTCCACGAAAAAACCGTTGTAATCGTACTAACAAACCAGGGCGACGCTTTTCCTTTACAGGAATTTATGGA
>NZ_PJND01000006.1 GCF_002846575.1 Flavobacterium lindanitolerans | reverse complement strand
TGTCCCATCCTGAAATAAGTTGACACCAAATCGACTTTATTATGAAAGACAACGAAAGTAAGGCAATTAAACGTAGCCAAAAGGATTATAACATGGCTTTTAAATTAGCTGTAATTTCCCGAGTTGAAAAAGGCGAAATGACTTACAGGCAGGCTCAATCTGTTTATGGAATTCAGGGGAGAAGCACGGTTTTGGTCTGGTTACGAAAATTTGGTAATTTAGACTGGAGTAAACCCAATCTGTTATTTATGTCTAAATCCAAAGAAACCCCGGCTCAGATTATTAAACGATTAGAGAAAGAACTGGCCGATGAGAAACTTCGAAATAAGATTCTCAATACGATGATCGACATTTCTGATAGTCAGTACGGAACTCAGATCCGAAAAAAGTTTTCTCCCAAACCATCTTCCGACTCCGCGAAGGAGCAGGAATAAGTTTGTCCAAAAGTTGCCGATTGTTTGGGATGAGTAGGCAAGCTATATATCAGGAACAAAAAAGAATTGTCAATCGGGAATCTGAGTTACTAAAAGTAAAGCATCTGGTTCTTTCTTTGCGATTGGAAATGCCACGTATAGGAACACGTAAACTATATTACCTACTTTCGAAGCAATTTGATCAACAGGGTATAAAGATAGGTCGTGATGCTTTATTTGATTATCTAAGAAGGGAGAAGTTACTTGTTAAACCAATGAAGAGTTACACTAAAACTACCTATTCTAAACATTGGCTACACAAGTACGAAAATCTTTTGAAAGAGTGTGAACTTAACCGTCCCGAACAGGTATATGTTAGTGATATTACTTATATCAAGTCACATCAGAAAACGCATTATCTATCTTTAGTTACTGATGCTTATAGTAGAAAAATAATGGGGTATAAACTGAGTGATGATATGAGTTCTGAAAATATGGTACAGGCATTAAAAATGGCTGTAGAGAATAGAAAATCAACATTACCATTGATACATCACTCCGATAGAGGATTACAATATTGTTCTAAAATTTATCAGGAAGTATTAGCTAAAAACGGCATTACACCTTCTATGACTGACGGATACGATTGCTATCAGAATGCGTTGGCAGAAAGAATAAACGGAATTTTAAAAAACGAATTTTTGATTTATAAATGTAAAGATGGCCAAACATTAGAAAAACTCCTAAAAACAGCAATAGAAATCTATAATAATAAAAGACCACATTTGAGTCTGAAAATGAAAACACCTAACTTTATACATGAAAAAAACCAGCCAGGAAACCTGACCGGTTAATATATTTTTATTCTAAAATCTGTCAACCTATTTTAGGACGACTCA
>NZ_PJND01000005.1 GCF_002846575.1 Flavobacterium lindanitolerans | reverse complement strand
CTGTTCGACCTGAACTTCCCGAAGAAGGTATCCGTGTCACCAAGATATTTCTAACCCCAAAAGAGCAAGAAAATGAAAAAAATATACATTGCCGCATGCTTATTTCTGGCCATTGCCTCCGGTTACGGGCAGAATAAGAGTTCCGAGAAGGCTGACAAACTGTACGACAGCTACCAGTATGTTGCGGCCATAGAAGAATACCTCAAGCTGGCCGAAGGCAGGAAGGGCGACAGCCATGTCTACAGGCAGCTGGCGGACAGCTACTACAACGTCTTCAATATGGGTGAGGCTGCCAGGTGGTATGCCAAGGCCGCCGAGAGTAGCCAGGATGCGGAAACATATTACCGCTATGCGCAGGCTTTAAGGTCGCAGGGCAAATACCAGGAGGCCAACAGGCAGATGGACAGGTTTGCCGCACTGCTTCCCAACGACCAGAGGGCAAAGGACCATAAGGCCAACCCGGACTATATCCCGAGCCTGTCCAGCAAGGACAGGCTGTTCGATATCAGTGAGACGGGCATCAACAGCAAGGACCAGAGCGATTTCGGGGCAGTGCTCTCCAATGACAATATCCTGTACTTCGTGAGTACGAGGAACAACTCGAACAGGACCGACAAATGGGTAAAACAGCCCTACCTGGATATCTTCCAGTCGGTAAGGAATGCGGACGGCACGCTGTCGGAACCCAAGGCGGTCGGTGAGCTGAATACGGCCTTCCATGACGGTCCGGTTACGGTGAGCGCGGACGGGAACACGATGTTCTTCGCACGCGACGGGCTCAATGACGGCAACTTTGACAGGGACAGGAAGAACAACGTGAAGATAGGGCAGCAGGGACTCTACCGTGCGACAAGGGTCGACGGCAGGTGGACCAATATCCAGGCACTTCCGTTCAACAGCAAAAGCTATTCGGTAACACACCCAAGCCTCAGCCCTGACGGCAAGACCCTGTACTTTACCTCGAACATGCCGGGCGGCCACGGCGATTCCGACATCTGGAAGGTATCGGTTGACGGCAGCAATTACGGCAAGCCGCAGAACCTGGGATCCAACGTGAACACGGCGGGCAAGGAAGGGTTCCCTTCCATAGGCGAGAACGGCATCCTTTATTTCGCATCGAGCGGGAAGCAGGGATTCGGAGGACTTGATGTCTTCAGGGCAGACCTTAACAGGGATGGGGAAGCGGTTAACTTAGGGAAGCCTGTTAACAGCGAGAAGGACGACTTCTCCTTCAGCTTCAACACGGCTAAAAACGAGGGCTACTTTTCCTCGAACAGGAACGGCACTGATGATATCATGAAGGCTGTTCCCGTGTGCAGGGTAGAAGCCATAGCAATGGTGAAGGACGGCAAGACAGGACGTGCGTTGGCAGGTGCGGGCGTGTC
>NZ_PJND01000004.1 GCF_002846575.1 Flavobacterium lindanitolerans | reverse complement strand
CTGTTCGACCTGAACTTCCCGAAGAAGGTATCCGTGTCACCAAGATATTTCTAACCCCAAAAGAGCAAGAAAATGAAAAAAATATACATTGCCGCGGGCCTGTTCCTGGCCATTGCCTCCGGCTACGGGCAGAACAGGAGTTCCGAGAAGGCTGACAAACTGTACGACAGCTACCAGTATGTTGCGGCCATAGAAGAATACCTCAAGCTGGCTGAAGGCAGGAAGGGCGACAGCCATGTCTACAGGCAGCTGGCGGACAGCTACTACAACGTCTTCAATATGGGTGAGGCTGCCAGATGGTATGCCAAGGCCGCCGAGAGTAGCCAGGATGCAGAAACATATTACCGCTATGCGCAGGCTTTAAGGTCGCAGGGCAAATACCAGGAGGCCAACAGGCAGATGGACAGGTTTGCCGCACTGCTTCCCAACGACCAGAGGGCAAAGGACCACAAGGCCAATCCGGACTATATTCCGAGCCTGTCCAGCAAGGACAGGCTGTTCGATATCAGTGAGACGGGCATCAACAGCAAGGACCAGGGTGACTTCGGGGCAGTGCTCTCCAATGACAATATCCTGTACTTCGTGAGTACGAGGAACAACTCGAACAGGACCGACAAATGGGTAAAACAGCCCTACCTGGATATCTTCCAGTCGGTAAGGAATGCGGACGGCACGCTGTCGGAACCCAGGGCGGTCGGTGAGCTGAACACCGCCTTCCATGACGGTCCGGTTACGGTGAGCGCGGACGGTAACACCATGTTCTTTGCCAGGGACGGGCTCAATGACGGCAACTTTGACAGGGACAGGAAGAACAACGTGAAGATAGGGCAGCAGGGACTCTACAGGGCTACAAAGGTTGATGGCAAGTGGACCAATATCCAGGCACTTCCGTTCAACAGCAAAAGCTATTCGGTAACGCACCCAAGCCTCAGCCCGGACGGCAAGACGCTTTACTTTACCTCGAACATGCCGGGCGGCCACGGCGATTCCGACATCTGGAAGGTATCGGTTGACGGCAGCAATTACGGCAAGCCGCAGAACCTGGGATCCAACGTGAACACTGCTGGCAAGGAAGGGTTCCCTTCCATAGGCGAGAACGGCATCCTTTATTTTGCATCGAGCGGGAAGCAGGGATTTGGAGGACTTGATGTCTTCAGGGCAGACCTTAACAGGGACGGGGAAGCGGTTAACGTAGGGAAGCCTGTTAACAGCGAGAAGGACGACTTCTCCTTCAGCTTCAATACGGCTAAAAACGAGGGCTACTTTTCCTCGAACAGGAACGGCACTGACGATATCATGAAGGCTGTTCCCGTGTGCAGGGTAGAAGCCATAGCAATGGTGAAGGACGGCAAGACAGGACGTGCGTTGGCAGGTGCGGGCGTGTC
>NZ_PJND01000003.1 GCF_002846575.1 Flavobacterium lindanitolerans | reverse complement strand
TCCCTTGAACCTGTGGAGGTGGTCATCACCGATACGGAAGTCATCCTGAAAAGCATCTACTTCGAGTTCGACAGGAGCAACATCACCCAGCAGGGTGCCGCGGAGCTGGACAAGCTCGTGAACGTGATGGACAGATACCCTGACATGGTGATCTACGTGAAGTCGCATACGGACGGGAAGGGAAGCGCTGCCTACAACCTGAGGCTATCCGAGCAGAGGGCGCAGTCCACGGTACAGTACCTGGTGTCGAAGGGCATCAGTAAGGAGCGAGTTTCGGGCAAGGGGTTCGGGAACACGGAGCCGAAGGTGGACTGCAGGGCAAATTGCACGGAAGAGGAGGATGCGCAGAACAGGCGTTCGGAATTTAAGATTATAAAGAGATAAGACAATAGTTCTTACTGATTAAAGAATACATCTCTGACAGCTGGTCTATTGTAAGGCCGGCTGTTGGGGTTTTCAAAAAATTGCAATGATTAAAATGAGAAAGTTTCTGACAATAAGTCTTTTGGTAGTATTTGGTTATCTGGCCAAAGCCCAACAACCCAACGATTGTGTCAATGCCATAACGGTTTGTAGTAATGGCACATTCACATCCAATGCTACAGGTATAGGAAATCTACAGGAGGTATCAGGTTGTGGAGGTTTAGAACATAATTCCATATGGCTTAAAATTAATATTGCCAGTTCCGGAACTTTAGGATTTCATATAAAACCATTAGATCCTAGCATTCTTGTAGATTATGATTTTTGGGTTTATGGGCCAAACAGGAGCTGTTCCAATTTAGGAAGTCCTATCCGTTGTGCTACAACTAACCCTAATCTAGCTGGACAAACAAGTAATCATACAGGCATGTATGCAAGCACGACAGCTACTCAGGTTGGCCCTGGGGCTAATGGTGATGGTTATGTACGATGGCTGAATGTGACAGCAGGACAATCCTATTATATTGCTATCGACAGGCCGGTAGGAGACGGTGGTTTTGAACTGGAATGGATAGGTACAGCAACTTTTCCGGGAGCACCGCTAGCCAATGCTATTGGAGAAAGAAGAACCTGCAGCAATACACCTAATGTGGGATTGTTTGATCTTAATTCCTACAGAAGCCTTATTAATCCTGATCTCACAAATAACACAGTAACCTTTCATACAACATTAGCAGACGCTGTTGACGGGGTGTCACCTTTGCCAAACATAATCAGTAACTCCTCAAATCCCCAGCAAATTTTTGCAAGGGTTACTGATAATGTTACCAAATGTCACAGTATCGTTGATTTATCCCTGAGAGTCTATCCTATACCCACAGCCACAATAACGGCATCGACTGCTACAGCCTGTTTGGGCGAACAGGTATCATTTACGATTAACGGAACCCCCAATGCTATAATCGATTTTACGGTCAATTCAGGCCCCACACGCACAGTAACTTTAAGTGCAAGCGGAGTTCATACCTTTTCAGAGACTTATACAGGTCCGATTACTTGTAGTTTAGTAGAAGGAAGAATAGTAGATTCAAATAATGTTGTTGTTTGTTCGCAGTTGCTTACAAGCCAGGCAACAGTTGGACCAACAGTTATTACCGCCGATATTACTACGGCAGACACATCAATTTGCGTAGGCAGCAGCCTTACCATCGACGTTCAGGGAACCCCTGGCACGGTGGTAACCTATACGGATCCAGCGGGTGTACAACAGACCGTAAACCTTGACACAGCGGGCAACGGTACGATAACGCTTCCTACGGGCACGCCTGTGGGCACCTATACCTATACGCTCGTGAAGGTGGCCACAACCGGTACTCCTCCGTGCGAGCAAAACGTTACGGATTCGGTAACCATTACGGTAAGACCGATCCCTACGGCAACAATCCATCCGGTAGACACCCAGGTATGCCTTGGCAACCCTTCCAGGGTAAGGATTACCGGAGAGGCCGGTGCTAGCGTCGACTATACGCTTGACGGTGTGGCCCAGGCCCCTATCACAATCCCTGCCAGCGGTGAATACTTCATCCTTGAGGTGCTTGCCACTGCAGGCATGCACGACTACGACCTCGTAAGGGTTACATCCGGTACAGCCCCATTCTGCACCCAGCCACAGACAGGCAGGGTTACCATCGAGGTTACGGATGCGCCGACTGCGACGATATCGACCCCGACCCCGGTAATCTGCGAAAACGGCACGGGTACGGTTACCGTCACCGGAACGCTCAACGCGCAAGTCACCTATAC
>NZ_PJND01000002.1 GCF_002846575.1 Flavobacterium lindanitolerans | reverse complement strand
ACTGCGACGATATCGACCCCGACCCCGGTAATCTGCGAAAACGGCACGGGTACGGTTACCGTCACCGGAACGCTCAACGCGCAAGTCACCTATACCGTAAACGCCGGCAGCCCGCAGACGGTTGTGCTGGCCACGCCGAGCGCGGCCAACCCTGCCCTTGGCGAGGCGACGATTACCCGCACGCTAACCGCGAACACGACCTACGCCCTTGTGAGCGTTTCCACCACGGGCACTACCCCTTGCACCACGAACCTGACGGATGCGGTAACCATCACGGTGACGCCGCTCCCTACGGCCACCATCACGGCCACGGACGCGACGGTATGCGAGGGAACGGGAACCACCGTCGTGATAAACGGCCCGGCCAACGGCTCGGTGACCTACTCCGTAGGCACCGGACCGGCAATAACACAAAACCTTGATGCGGCCGGAACGGCCAGCATCCCAACGGGCCCGCTTACTGCGGCCACGACATATACACTGCTTAGCGTAACTACGGGCGGTACGGTACCCTGCACAAGTACGCTTAACCTGCGTGCCACGGTTTCCGTGAAGGCGCTTCCTACGGCCGCCTTCACGGGCCCTGCCAACGTGTGCTCGAACAGGACCGCGGTGCTTGAATTCACCGGAACGCCGGGGGCCACGGTAAGCTTTACCTGGACGGGCGGGGGCTCCGACAGCGTGACCCTTGACGGGGCGGGCTATTTTGCCTATACGACGCCTGTTATCACGGCACCTACGACCTTCACGCTGACAAATGCGGTAACGGGCGGTACGCCTGCGTGCACGTCAGCCCTTACGGGCAGCGTTACGGTAAACCCGATTGCGGCGCCGGTAATATTCAACCCTACGCCATTGGAGGTCTGCGACGACAACAACGACGGTATCGCGGTATTCAACCTTACGGACAAGAACCTTGAGATCACCGGCGGCCCTTCGACGCTTATCGTGAGCTACCACGAGACGCAGGCGAACGCGGAGAACAACCATTTCCCTAAGGGGCCGGTATACGGCAACCTTATTACGGCCTTCCCTGAGGATGCCCCACTGATATTGTGGGTAAGGGTAGAGGAGCCCGGCGGCAGCCAGTGCCCTTCGTTCACGCAGCTGCGCCTGATCGTGAACCGCACGCCGCAGCCGGTATCGCCGGACCCTATCGAGGTCTGCGACGACGCGACTGCCGACGGCTTTGCGACCTTCCCGGACATCAGCATCAGGGAGGCGGACATGCTGTCCGGCCTTGACCCAAGGGATACCTATACCTTCGAATACTACGAGCTTGAGGCCGACGCGAAGGCCGCAGTGCCTGCGAACCCTGCGCTTCCGGTACTCAACTACAATAACACCACGGCATACAGCCAGACCATCTGGGTAAGGGTATCCACGCCACAGGGCTGCTTCAAGGCGGTCCCGATGGAACTCAGGGTGAACCCTAATCCGGTAGTGGCGGTGCCGCTTCCAGAATATACGCTTTGCGACGACCCTAGCGGCGACGGCTACGAGGTGTTCGACCTTGGCGCCCACAGGCAGCTCGTTACCTCGGTACCGGGCATGGAGGTGAAATACTATTTCGACAATGCGGCCCTTGCGGCCGGCACGGAACTTCCGCTGGCCTACCCGAACCAGGTACAGACGGTACAGACGATTATTGTGGCGGTGACCAACACGGCCACGGGATGCTTCTCCACGACCACGCTTACCCTTAGGGTACAGCAGCGCCCGCTGGTGACCATCCCTGCGACAATCCCTACGGCCTGCGACCCTGACGGGAACGGCACGGAGCAGTTCGACCTCGACGCGCTCAAGCCGGAGATTACCGGAGGCGCGCCGTATGACGTGAGCTTCCACGAGACGATGCAGAATGCGGAAGACAACGTGTTCCCGTATACGAGCCCTTACAGCAACCTGGCTTCCGGCACGATCTGGATCCGCGTAACGGACAGGACCACGCAGTGCTACTCTGTAGCGCCGCTGCAGCTGATAGTGAACCCGGTTCCGGTAGTACCGGCAGCCATCGACGACCTTGTGGTGTGCGACACGAACGCGGACGGCATGATGAGGGTCGACCTCCAGGGGCATGCGGAGCAGGACCTGCTTGACGCGCAGGCACCGGGCGGTAGCTATACGGTACGCTTCTACACGCAGCAGGCGGATGCCGAGGCCGGCCTGGGCGGCGCCATCGCCACCCCTGCAAGCTACCCGGCAACCAACGGGCAGGTTATCTGGGTGAGGGTTACCAACACCGCCACGGGCTGCTACAAGGTAGGCAGCTTCAGGGTAGTGATCAACCCGTCACTTTCCTTCGCCCCGGTAGAGTACTCGCTATGCGACGAGGCCCTTCCGAATGACGGCTATACGGTCTTCGACCTTACGACTCAGATAAGCAACCTTACGGGCGGGCTTCCGGGCTATACCGTGGCGTTCTACACGCTTTCGGGCACGCTTATCGACCCTGCCGATGCCTACACGAACCAGAACCCTGGCGTGCAGACGCTCAACGTGGTGATCACCAATACGGCCACCACTTGCGAAAGCAGGACCACGCTTACCATCCGTGTGGAGCCGCTTCCCAACCCTAGGACGGATCCGCAGGATATCGAGGCGTGCGACAACGGCACGGCCGGCGACGGCATAGCCGAGGGCGTCGACCTTACGGTACGCGAGACCTATATCCGAAACAACACCAACCCTGCGAGCGTGGACTTCTTCTACTATACGGACCGCAACCAGGCGGAGGCCGACGGTATCCAGGGCACGACATACCCTAATGCCATCCCTGACCCGACGGACTATGACGGCCCATCCGGAACGATATACGTGCTGATGACGACCAACGCGAACAACCCTTCGGCGAAGAAATGCTACCAGATAGTGGAGCTCGAGCTTATCGTGCACCCGCTTCCTGCGCTAGCCAGCCCGATTCCTAACTATACTGCCTGCGTAGGGGGTGCCACGCATACCTTCACGCTGGGCAGCCACAACATAAACGTGATTGCGGCGGGTCTTAACCCTGCGGACTATACCTTCACCTACTACCACAGCCAGGTAGACGCCGAGGCGGGAGTAGCCGGGACAGAGCTTCCGGACAGCTACCCTAACGCAACCAACCCTGAGGCTGTCTGGGTAAGGGTAGAAAACAACACCACGGGATGCGTGAGCGTGGGCACGTTCAACCTGATTGTTGACGAGCCGGCGGTTGCCAACCCTGTGACCGACCCTGCGCTTATTACCAAGTGCGACCTTGACGGCAGCAACGACGGGGAGACGGACTTCGACCTTACGGCGTTCGACACCACGGTACTGGGCACGCAGCCTGCTGGCGACTTTACGGTGCACTACTATGACGACCTTGCCAAGGCGCAGGCCGACGGCAACCTGGGCGTAACGTCGACCAACCCCCAGGCCATCACGGACCTTAACCCATACCATACGGGCACGAGGATGATCTATGCGCTTGTAATCAACAGGACGTCGGTAACGGGCTGTCCGGCCATTGCCAACATCCAGCTTACGGTGAACAAGCTGCCGGAGGTTACCCTTGCGGGAGGATTCTTCTGCGTGGACCCGGTAACGCTTGATCCCCTGAACACCTTTACCCTTGTTGCCAATACGGACAACGGTGCCAACCCTGCGGACTACACCTACGTGTGGACCAGGGACGGGAACGTGCTTCCGGATACGGGGGCTACCCTTACGGTAGACGAGCAGGGAAGCTATACGGTAACGGCGACCAACATCGCGACGGGCTGCGTGTCCGAACCGTCTGACCCTGCCATCGTTACGGCAACATCCGCGGCCATCATCACCGACGTTACGGTGACCAACGCCTTCACGGACAACGCCACGATTACGGTGGTGGTGGACCCGACCAGCCTAGGCGACTACGAGTTCAGGCTTGACGAGGGGCCATGGCAGTCAAGCAACGTATTTGCACCCGTATCTGCAGGCGAGCATACGGTATACGTCAGGGACAGGAACAACGGGGGCTGTACGGATTCCGCACCTATCAAGGTATCGGTAATCGACTACCCGAAGTACTTCACGCCTAACGCGGACGGCTACAACGACACCTGGAACATCATCGGGCTTGCGGACCAGCCTGAGGCATCGATCTACATCTTTGACCGCTACGGCAAGCTTCTGAAGCAGATCAGCCCTGCGGGCAACGGATGGGACGGAACGATGAACGGCAGCCCGCTTCCTTCGACCGACTACTGGTTCAAGGTACTCTACAAGGAGAACAACGCGAGCAAGGAGTTCAAGGCTCACTTCTCGCTGAAGAGATAA
>NZ_PJND01000001.1 GCF_002846575.1 Flavobacterium lindanitolerans | reverse complement strand
ATCGGGAACCCTTTTCAAAGGAAGGCGGCGACATACTCTCCCACAGGATTGCAGTACCATCTGCGCAGGCGGGCTTAACTTCTCTGTTCGGAATGGGAAGAGGTGAGCCCCGCCGCAATAACCACCTTGGATTATTCTTGGCTGTCTTGGCCGTGTCCGTACCCTCTTTCGGATAGTACGGCAATATCTTGGCATACTGGGATAAGATTCCCTTTTATTTTAAGTTAGAAAGTCGCTCCCCGCCCCGAAGGGCGGAGACCATGCGCATAAGCTTACGGGTTATTAGTACTGCTCGGCTATGACATTACTGCCTTTACACCTGCAGCCTATCGACGTGGTCATCTCCCACGACCCTTAAAAGAAATCTCATCTTGTGGTGGGTTTCGCGCTTATATGCTTTCAGCGCTTATCCCTTCCCGACGTAGCTACTCTGCGGTGCCCCTGGCGGGACAACAGATACACCAGCGGTCGGTCCAATTCGGTCCTCTCGTACTAGAATCAGATCCACTCAAATTTCTAACGCCCGCAGTAGATAGAGACCGAACTGTCTCACGACGTTCTGAACCCAGCTCGCGTGCCACTTTAATGGGCGAACAGCCCAACCCTTGGGACCTTCTCCAGCCCCAGGATGTGACGAGCCGACATCGAGGTGCCAAACCCCCCCGTCGATATGAGCTCTTGGGGGAGATCAGCCTGTTATCCCCGGCGTACCTTTTATCCTTTGAGCGATGGCCCTTCCATGCGGAACCACCGGATCACTATGCTCTACTTTCGTACCTGATCGACCTGTGTGTCTCTCAGTCAAGCTCCCTTATGCCATTGCACTCTGCGCACGGTTACCAAGCGTGCTGAGGGAACCTTTAGAAGCCTCCGTTACTCTTTTGGAGGCGACCACCCCAGTCAAACTACCCACCAAGCAATGTCCCCCGCAAAGCGGGGTTAGGCTTCAGACAAGCAAAGGGTGGTATTTCAACAATGACTAACCTACGCCTGGCGACGCAGGATCGAAGTCTCCCACCTATCCTACACATCACTTGTCCAAAGTCAATACTAAGCTATAGTAAAGGTGCACAGGGTCTTTTCGTCCCACTGCGGGTAATCGGCATCTTCACCGATACTACAATTTCACCGAGCTCATGGCTGAGACAGTGTCCAGATCGTTACACCATTCGTGCAGGTCGGAACTTACCCGACAAGGAATTTCGCTACCTTAGGACCGTTATAGTTACGGCCGCCGTTTACTGGGGCTTCAATTCAATGCTTCTCCGAAGATAACATCTCCTCTTAACCTTCCAGCACCGGGCAGGTGTCAGGCCCTATACCTCATCTTACGATTTTGCAGAGCCCTGTGTTTTTGATAAACAGTCGCCTGGACCTCTTCACTGCGGCCAGCCTTCGCTGGCGACCTTTCTCCCGAAGTTACAGGTCTATTTTGCCTAATTCCTTAGCCATGAATCTCTCGAGCACCTTAGGATTCTCTCCTCGACTACCTGTGTCGGTTTACGGTACGGGTTCTCATAATCTGAAGTTTAGAGGTTTTTCTTGGAAGCCCTTAGGTACGCTATCACTTTGTCCGAAGACTCCGTGTACTGTCGCATTTCGCCAGTGCCTGCGGATTTGCCTGCAGGCCCTATAGCTAGGTGCTTTAACGAACTATTCCGTCAGTTCGCGGTACTTTCATCACTCCGTCGCCCCATCACAATTATGAGAAGTACGGGAATATTAACCCGTTGGCCATCGACTGTCCCTTTCGGGTTCGCCTTAGGACCCGACTAACCCTCAGCTGATTAGCATAGCTGAGGAAACCTTAGTCTTTCGGTGTGCGGGTTTCTCGCCCGCATTATCGTTACTTATGCCTACATTTTCTTTTCTGGAACCTCCAGCATGCCTCACGACACACCTTCGCTGGCGCCAGAATGCTCCCCTACCACTTGTAATAAATTACAAATCCATGGCTTCGGTAATATGCTTATGCCCGATTATTATCCATGCTCGTCCGCTCGACTAGTGAGCTGTTACGCACTCTTTAAATGAATGGCTGCTTCCAAGCCAACATCCTAGCTGTCTGGGCAGACAAACCTCGTTCTTTCAACTTAGCATATATTTGGGGACCTTAGCCGATGGTCTGGGTTCTTTCCCTCTCGGACTTGGACCTTAGCACCCAAGCCCTCACTGCTGGCAAACATTATACAGCATTCGGAGTTTGTCAGGAATTGGTAGGCGGTGAAGCCCCCGCATCCAATCAGTAGCTCTACCTCTGTATAACTTTACGGCCAGCGCTGCACCTAAATGCATTTCGGGGAGTACGAGCTATTTCCGAGTTTGATTGGCCTTTCACCCCTACCCACAGGTCATCCGAAGTCTTTTCAACGACAACCGGTTCGGACCTCCACTGTGTGTTACCACAGCTTCATCCTGCCCATGGGTAGATCACACGGTTTCGCGTCTAACACTGCCGACTATGGCGCCCTATTCAGACTCGCTTTCGCTACGGATCCGTGGCTGAACCACTTATCCTTGCCGGCAACGTTAACTCGTAGGCTCATTATGCAAAAGGCACGCCGTCACCCCACGAAAGGGCTCCGACCGCTTGTAGGCGTATGGTTTCAGGATCTGTTTCACTCCGTTATTCACGGTTCTTTTCACCTTTCCCTCACGGTACTGGTTCACTATCGGTCTCTCAGGAGTATTTAGCCTTGGCGGATGGTCCCGCCGGATTCAGACAGGGTTTCACGTGCCCCGCCCTACTCAGGATACCGCTATCCATTACAATCATTACCCGTACGGGGCTGTCACCCTCTATGGCACGACTTTCCAGTCGCTTCCGGTTCTTCTTGCATGGAATGGCGCGGTCCTACAACCCCGGAAATGCCGCAACATCTCCGGTTTGGGCTAATCCGCTTTCGCTCGCCACTACTCACGGAATCACTTTTGTTTTCTTCTCCTCCGCCTACTTAGATGTTTCAGTTCAGCGGGTTCGCCCCCTATCGGGTAACGTACCTTCAGTACGCTGGGTTGCCCCATTCGGATACCTGCGGATCAACCGGTGTGTGCCCGTCCCCGCAGCTTTTCGCAGCTTATCACGTCCTTCTTCGCCTCTGAGAGCCTAGGCATCCCCCATACGCCCTTATTTTGCTTATTGCGCTTTCGGTACATATAAATATGCACCATGCTTTCTACTTTTTAAATGTTTTCTTATCCCAATATGTCAATGAACTTTATCCCCTTTCGGGAAACGTGGAGAATATCGGAGTCGAACCGATGACCTCCTGCGTGCAAGGCAGGCGCTCTAGCCAGCTGAGCTAATCCCCCGTATCCATAGTTGCAGGTCAACAACTGTACGGCTGCTAGCCAACCCCTAGAATTTCCTTCAAAAGCCCTGAAAAGTAGTCCCGGGCAGACTCGAACTGCCGACCCCTACATTATCAGTGTAGTACTCTAACCAGCTGAGCTACGAGACTCTGTTTTCTTTGCTTTTTATTCTTTTTTTTTGAACCAACAGCGAGAGCAGGCGGGCTTTGGAGCCCCGTGCACCGAAAATCGTGCTTTTCTCTAGAAAGGAGGTGTTCCAGCCGCACCTTCCGGTACGGCTACCTTGTTACGACTTAGCCCCAGTTACCGGTTTTACCCTAGGCAGCTCCTTGCGGTCACCGACTTCAGGCACCCCCAGCTTCCATGGCTTGACGGGCGGTGTGTACAAGGCCCGGGAACGTATTCACCGGATCATGGCTGATATCCGATTACTAGCGATTCCAGCTTCACGGAGTCGAGTTGCAGACTCCGATCCGAACTGTGACCGGTTTTGTAGATTCGCTCCCCCTCGCGGGGTGGCTGCTCTCTGTACCGGCCATTGTAGCACGTGTGTAGCCCAGGGCGTAAGGGCCGTGATGATTTGACGTCATCCCCACCTTCCTCGCAGTTTGCACTGGCAGTCTCGCTAGAGTTCCCGACATTACTCGCTGGCAACTAGCGACAGGGGTTGCGCTCGTTATAGGACTTAACCTGACACCTCACGGCACGAGCTGACGACAACCATGCAGCACCTTGTAAGCCGTCCGAAGAAAAGCCCGTTTCCGGGCCTGTCGGCCTACATTTAAGCCCTGGTAAGGTTCCTCGCGTATCATCGAATTAAACCACATGCTCCACCGCTTGTGCGGGCCCCCGTCAATTCCTTTGAGTTTCAAACTTGCGTTCGTACTCCCCAGGTGGGATACTTATCACTTTCGCTTAGCCACCCAGCTTGCGCCGGACAGCTAGTATCCATCGTTTACGGCGTGGACTACCAGGGTATCTAATCCTGTTCGCTCCCCACGCTTTCGTCCATCAGCGTCAATACGCCGGTAGTAACCTGCCTTCGCAATCGGTATTCCATGTAATATCTAAGCATTTCACCGCTACACTACATATTCTAGTTACTTCCCGGCAATTCAAGCCCTGCAGTATCAACGGCAGTTTCCCGGTTGAGCCGGGAGATTTCACCGCTGACTTACAGGGCCGCCTACGGACCCTTTAAACCCAATGATTCCGGATAACGCTCGGATCCTCCGTATTACCGCGGCTGCTGGCACGGAGTTAGCCGATCCTTATTCTTACGGTACCGTCAAGCCCCTACACGTAGGAGTGTTTCTTCCCGTACAAAAGCAGTTTACAATCCATAGGACCGTCATCCTGCACGCGGCATGGCTGGTTCAGTCTTGCGACCATTGACCAATATTCCTCACTGCTGCCTCCCGTAGGAGTCTGGTCCGTGTCTCAGTACCAGTGTGGGGGATCTCCCTCTCAGGACCCCTACCCATCATAGCCTTGGTAAGCCGTTACCTTACCAACTAGCTAATGGGACGCATGCCCATCTTCCACCGTTGTTACTTTAACACCAAGACGATGCCGTCTCGATGTGCCATGGGGCATTAATCCAAATTTCTCTGGGCTATTCCCCTGTGGAAGGCAGGTTGCATACGCGTTACGCACCCGTGCGCCGGTCTCAAGGATGCAAGCACCCTCTACCCCTCGACTTGCATGTGTTAGGCCTGCCGCTAGCGTTCATCCTGAGCCAGGATCAAACTCTTCATCGTATATTTTAATATTATAGGACGTTTTCGGCTTGTGCGCGGATTCCTTGAAATCCGCCTTGCTCTCTAATTCTTAATTTGCTGTCAATCCAATATGTCTATGAACGTGTCTTCTGTATTTTCCCGCCCCTCGCGGAGCGGCTGCAAAGGTAACACTCTTTTCGAGTCCCGCAAGCCTTTTCGGAAAAAAAATTTTATTTTTTTTGCCGGAGGCCTTACCGTTTTT